>JAEZJK010000082.1 GCA_023415835.1 Bacillota bacterium | reverse complement strand
TTCTTGAGTATAAGTCCATAACGGCCGCTAGATATAACCAGCCTTCAAAAGTACGAATGTATGTAATATCAGTAACCCAAACCCGATTCGGTGCATCGACTTTAAACTGTCGGTTTAAAAGATTCGGAGCAATTGGGTAATCATGTTTTGAATTAGTTGTTACTCTAAATTGTCGTTTATGCCGGGCACGTATTTTCAGTTCACGCATTAGACGTTCTACTCGTTTCCTACTACACCGGATGCCCATGTCTCGTAATTCATCATGAATTCGAGGGCTACCGTAACGTTTTCTGCGCTTGATAAAGATGGCAAGGATCTTTTCTTTTAGTTCACGATCTTGCTTCTTACGAAGAGTTTCGCCTCGTTTACACCATTGATAATAACCACTCCGTGAGACATCAAGTATGCGGCACATCTTCTCAATGCTATAGTGTTTGTAATCTTTAGCAGTCTCATGGATAACCCCATATTTCATTTCTGGGGTTTGGAGAAGATGGCCACCGCTTTTTTTAAGATGTCACGCTCCATGGTGACGGTTAGAAGTTCTTCCTTAAGACGGCGTATTTCTTCCTCTTGTTCGGTGCCTGGTTGTCGGTTGCCATGGCCTGGGAAGCTGTTAGCTCCTGCTTCACGAAGTTCTTTCTTCCAACGCCAAAGCAGGTTCTCGCGGATTCCTAAATCATGTGCGATTTCACTGACTTTCTTACCACTGGTTTCGGTTAATAATACAGCTTGTTCCTTAAATTCTTTACTAAATACCCGACTCATTTTCACTCAGCTCCTTAAGGTTTATTTTACCTCTTATCTGAGTGTCTAGCAAATCGGGGGAAGATCAATTCTATCATTTAAAGAGAATGATCCATCCCTGAAGGAGAATGTTCTATAATTTAACGAGATATTTCTGTCCTGGAAGGAGAAGCTCCAATCTTTTAAGGGGAAAGTTCTATCTTAGAAGGAGAACCAGCTATCATTTGAGGGTACCTTTCTGCGTTGTGCCTCAATGCCTCTTGTCCTAAACCCTCTCCAGATGGTTTGGTTGGAGAAGGCGGATTAAAAACTAACTAACCTGTGTTACCCATGTCTTGAGATCGTACCTTTCAAGCTTCACACGTTAACTGCACCCTTTTATTCAGGAGAGTTTACGATGCCTTTGGGGCCTATAGTTTTTTGACATCCGAACATTCGGGTTATTCTTCTCTTGGAATGGCTTCCTGAAATCTGCTTCCCAGGGAAGAGCAAGAGTTAGGTCATTTTTGGCATAACAAAAACGCCCGATATAAAACGTGCGTTGAATATAAAAAACCATTTATTTAATTTTTCACCATATCATTATAACATTGAAAAACCACTTTTCAATTATCAATTTTGTATCACTAACCAGGTTAAGGATTAACCGGGCAATTCAATTGCGAGGGGAACGAGGGGATGAGGGTTATAAAAATGAAAAGCAGAGTCCGGGGATTAGAAAAGCCAACCTCACAAAAGTTGATGTCTCGTGGGTTGGCAGTAAGATATTAGTATAAAAGAAATTAAAACAAATAACTCGTAACCCGTAACGTTAAATTTTTTTATGCCAACAACCGGTTCAGCTCAGTTTTTACTTCGGCTTGAATCTTCTCTAGCGCTGGTGCAGAATCAGCTTCAAACCTCAGGACTAATACTGGTTGGGTATTGGATGCCCTTACTAAACCCCAGCCGTGCTCGAAGATGATCCGGGCGCCGTCGATATCGATCACCTTATTCTTCGGCGCGAAGGATTTAACCAATTCCTCGACTACTTTAAACTTCTTCTCCTCCGGGCAATCAAAACGAATCTCCGGGGTCGAACAGGTTTGGGGAAGCCCGTCAACCATTTCCGTCAGAGACAGTTCAGAATGGGAGAGAATCTCCAACAACCTAGCTCCGGCGTAAACTGCGTCATCATAGCCATAGTAACGGTCAGCAAAGAAAAGGTGGCCGCTCATTTCACCGGCTAATAAAGCCTGTTCTTCTTTCATTTTCGCCTTGATTAGGGAATGCCCAACTTTCCACATGATTGGCGCGCCGCCCAACGCTTGGATCCGGTCGAACATGGTTTGGGAGCATTTAACTTCGCCGATGATTTTTGCTCCCGGATTGCGTTTTACAATATCAGCGGCGAAGATGATCATCAATTGATCGCCCCATAATACGCGCCCTTTGGAATCGACTACCCCGATCCGGTCGGCGTCGCCGTCTAAGGAGATGCCGAGGTCGGCTTGGCTTTTATTGACTTCAGTGATTAGCTGGCTCAAATTCTCAGGTAAAGTCGGATCGGGATGATGGTTTGGAAAACTCCCATCAGGCTCGGAGAATAAATCGATTACCTCCCAGCCGAGGCTTTGATAGAGTTTAACGGCGGTCAAGTTTCCAGTACCGTTACCAGCGTCGACGACAACTTTAAGTTTTTTGGCGCCCGGTTTAAAAATCGACTTTAAGTATGCTAGATACTCCGGAATAATCGGGTGTTCAATCAAATTTCCCTGGCCGGTTTGATAATCTTTGGCTTCCATAATCCGCTTGATTTCTTGAATTTGTTCGCCGAAAATAGTGGTATGCCCGAGACAAATTTTAAAACCGTTTTCATTGGGCGGATTGTGGCTGCCGGTAATCATCACGCCACCTCCGACAGGCAAGTTGAATAAGGAATAGTAAACCAGAGGGGTTGGGCCCATTCCGAGATCGTAAAGGTTGATTCCAGAGTTAAGTAGGTTTTCGATTAGTAGTTTGCGAAAGGCTGGGCTGCTTAACCGGCAATCATATCCCAAACTGATGGTATTTACCTGATTGCGCTTGAAAAAGGTTGCCAAGGATTTGGCCAACTCGGCCACAAACTCCTCGGTCAGGTCACGGCCGGCGACGCCCCGAATGTCATATTGACGGAATACATGAGACAACTGGATTCCTCCCCGAATTACATTTTTGTTTTTATTCGCGGCCAAACCTTGAAACCCTTTTAAATTATTTGCCTTATTTACCAATTTAATTTATAATTTAACAAAATAACCGATTTAGGAAGTGAGAAGTTGATACGGTTTTTAACTGCCGGAGAGTCGCACGGCCGGGCTTTAACCGCCATTATTGAAGGTTTTCCGGCTGGGTTGCCTATCTCAATTGAAACAATACAGGAAGATTTGAGCCGTCGCCAGCGGGGTTACGGCCGCGGGGGCCGGATGAAGATCGAGACAGATGAAGTAGAGGTATTATCCGGGATCCGGAATGGGGAGACTATCGGTTCACCAATTACACTGCAAATATGGAATAAAGACTGGGAACGATGGCGGGAGGCCATGTCGGTTACTGCCTCCGGTGAAGCAGGAAGAGTAGAGATCGCCGGGGATGAACGCTTACAACAACTTGACTCCAGGGTGACTAAGGCCCGGCCCGGCCACGCTGATCTAGCCGGAGCTCTAAAATATCATCAGCAGGATCTCCGGAACATCCTGGAACGTGCCAGCGCCCGTGAGACTGCGGCCAGGGTGGCGGTTGGGGCGGTCGCCCGCAAGTTGCTTGAGGAGTTCGGGATAAAGGTCTCTAGCGGCGTAGTACGGATTGGGACTGAAGCCGTAACCGCCCCTCCGGAGGATCTCCACCTTTACCTGGAGAATGTGCGGCAATCGCCGGTGGCCTGCCCTGATCCGGAAGTATCCCAAAGAATGATCATTGGGATTGATCAAGCCAAAGTAAAAGGTAATTCCTTGGGAGGGGTCATTGAACTAATAGTTCAGGGAGTGCCGCCGGGTTTGGGAAGCCACGTCCACTGGGAACGGCGGTTGGATGCCCGTTTAACTTATGCCTTGATGAGCATCCCGGCGATTAAAGGGGTAGAAATAGGGCTTGGTTTTAAAGCCGCCGAACTTCCTGGTTCCGAAGTTCATGATCCGATTTATTATGATATTGATAAAGGATTCTATCGAAAAACCAATAATGCCGGGGGAATTGAAGGTGGCATCAGTAACGGGGAATTAATCCGGATTCACCTGGCGATGAAACCTATTCCCACGCTGTACCAGCCATTGGATACGGTTGATCTTGAGAGTAAATTACCGGTGAAAGCCAGCGTCGAACGGTCCGATGCCTGCGCTGTACCAGCAGCTGCTGTGGTAGGCGAAGCAATGGCTTGTTGGGTAATTGCCGAAACCTTACTTGAAAAATGCGGCGGCGACCATTTGCAAGAAACTAAAGCCAATTTTGAAAACTATCTGAAATTAAATAAATTGAAATGAATTTTTTGATTATACTGTTCCATCCTTAAACCATGGATGGAAAAGAACAAATTATAGTATTTATTTCAAGTTATGAATCAAGGAAAATATGTCGCAATAAATCGCGGATGTCCAAGAAAGTTATTCCGACATATATTGGGAGCATATAAATGAACCTGGTAATCATCGGTTTTATGGGAACAGGCAAATCGAAGATTGGAAGAATGTTAGCCCTGAAATTGGGCTATGATTTAATTGACACCGATCTGTTAATCGAAGCGGATTGTGGCAAAAAGATTACTCAAATTTTTCAGGAAGAAGGCGAAGCTTTCTTTAGAAGGCTTGAGAATAATTTGGCCGGAGAGTTGGGTCAAAGTGACCGGAAAGTGATCGCTACCGGCGGCGGTTGGGTGTTAAATCCGGAAAACCTTCGATTATCGAGGATTAACGGATTCATAATTTCGTTAAATGCCCGGCCGGAGATTATCTATGAACGAATCAAAGCTGAGGCTCACCGGCCATTATTGGCGGACGCGGATCCTTTGAGTGAAATCAATCGGATCTTGAAGCAACGGGAAAAACTTTATCGGGATGCTGATCTGGTGGTGGATACTTCTCGGAAGGCTCCGGGACAAATAGTGGAAGAAATTATCAATGAATTGACAAGGAGAGGTATAGCCGATGCGAGAGGTTAGGGTAGAATTAGGCGAGCGGAGTTATCCGATCTTGATTGGGGATGGTTTGATCGCCGGTAGCGGCGGTTTATTCAGGGATTACGGTATTAAAGGCCGGATCCTGGCGGTCACTAATCCTACCATTGCCAAGTGGTATTTAGATCCCTTCTTAGAAAGCCTGCGGCTATCCGGTTACCAGGCTGAAGCTTTTTTAGTACCGGATGGGGAAGAGTATAAATCCCTGGAGCAGGTGAGCCAGATCTATAATAGCCTGGTGGATGGGAAATATGACCGGAAATCAGTATTAGTTGCCCTGGGTGGAGGGGTCATCGGCGATTTGACAGGGTTTGCGGCTGCTACTTATATGAGGGGAGTCCGGTTCATTCAGGTTCCGACCACACTTTTGGCTCAGGTTGACTCGAGTATCGGCGGTAAAACAGCGGTTAACCACCCAAGGGGTAAGAACCTAATTGGCGCCTTCTACCAACCGGATTTGGTTTTGAGTGATGTAGCGGCTTTCCGGACTTTACCGGAACGCGAGTTTAATTCGGGAATGGTAGAAGTGATTAAACATGGGGTAATTATCGATCCGGCATATTTTGAGATGTTAATGGGAGAATTACCGGCAATCAGAGAGCGTAATCCGGAGATAATGGCCGGAGTGGTGGAAGGATCTTGCCGTATCAAAGCCCGGATCGTTCAGGAAGATGAGCATGAAACCGGGATACGGGCAATTTTGAATTTTGGGCATACCGTTGGCCACGCCCTTGAAAGCGTTACCAATTATCATTGTTATAAACATGGCGAGGCTGTAGCTTTGGGCATTCTGGCCGCGCTTAAAATCGCATTGCGAAATAATTTATTGGAAGAAACCGATCTGGATCAAATGTTAGCCGCATTATTCGGCCAACTTGACCTACCTGTTAAAATCCCGGGGATTAGTAGCGAAGGAATTATTGCCTTACTTTATCTGGATAAGAAAGTGGAGTACGGTAAAATTCGTTGGGTGATGCCCAAACGCTTGGGTCAAGTGGTGATCGCTGACGAAATCCCGGTGGGAACGGTCAAGGATACTCTGTTAGAATTGGGGGGAGTATAAAGATGAGGGTTTTAACGCTCCATGGGCCGAACCTGAATTGGCTCGGCAAAAGAGAGCCGGAGATTTACGGTCCTAAGTCTTTGGATGACTTGAACCGGATGTTGGAAGCGGCAGCCGGTGAATTACAGATCGAACTGAAAATATTCCAAAGTAATTCCGAAGGTGATTTGATCGATCGGATTCAGGAAGAATCCGATTGGGCCGATGGGATTTTGATTAACCCCGGGGCATATACCCATTATAGTTACGCCTTACGGGACGCGTTGGCCGGAGTGGGCCTACCAGTGGTCGAAGTACACCTTAGCAATGTACATCAAAGGGAAGAATTCCGGCATCAATCAGTAATAGCCCCGATAGCAGCCGGGCAGATAATGGGGTTCGGTTTTGACAGTTATTTGTTGGGATTGAGAGCAATCAAGCCGTTGCTGAGGAAGGTGCGTAAGTAATGTCACGGTTGGAAAGCTTAAGAATTCGGTTGCAAGAAGAGGGAATTGACGGTATCCTAATCTCTACTCGGGAAAACCGGCGTTACCTAAGCGGTTTTACCGGTTCGGCAGGGGTTTTGGCCATAGGCCTTCAGGAAGCATTTTTGGTGACGGACTTCCGTTATTGGGAACAGGCGGCCGCGGAAAGTAAAGATTTTGAAATTTTCAAACAAGGTCCGCAATTGTGGGCGAGTATCGGGGAGCTGCTGCAAAAACTGAATTGGAAACGAATTGGTTTTGAAGGTGGGAACCTTACCTTTGATGAGTATCAAAATTTAAAAAAAATTATAGCTGCCAATTCCACGCTGGTGCCGGTGACTGATTTGGTCGAAGCATTGCGTGTCGTCAAAGACGACATTGAAATCGGGCTAATTACCAAAGCGGCGGCTATTACCGATTTGGCTTGGGAGAAGACGGTTGTCCGGATTATACCGGGAGTAATAGAACGGGATCTAGCTTTAGAATTCGATTACCAACTGCGATTGAACGGCGCTGATGGGAATGCTTTTCCAACCATTGTAGCCTCGGGAAAGAGGGCGGCTTTGCCTCATGCGGCGCCCAGCAATAAGGGAATAAAACCCGGAGAGTTTGTTTTAATCGATGGTGGAGCGGTTTATCAAGGGTATCACGCTGACCTAACCCGGACGGTAGTATTGGGGAAGGCCGATCCGGAACAACACCGGATTTACCAGTTGGTACTCAAGGCCCAATTGGAAGCGTTGAACCATTTGAGAGCCGGTTTAATCGGCCGGGAAGTTGACAGTAAGGCCAGGAACGTCATCTCCCAAGCTGGTTATAGCGATAATTTCGGCCATGGGTTAGGGCATAGTGTAGGTTTAAATATTCATGAACATCCCAGGTTATCGCCGACTGAATCCAATCTAATCCCTAAAGGGGCGGTGGTAACCGTTGAGCCTGGGATTTACCTTCCCCAATGGGGCGGGGTTAGGATTGAGGACTTAGTGGTAGTGGAGGAAGACGGCATCCGGAATTTGACCGGGGCGCCAAAGGAAGAATTGCTAGAGGTATAGGCATGGTTTGAGGCATGGGCTGTAAGGATAAAATTTGAGTGGCAATTAAATTTGATTCATTATTCAAACCGATAACTTAAAAGTTTCATATAGAGAAATGCCATAAGGCTCATGCCTCATACCATTAGCCTTTTACCTAAAAATCAAGATAGCTACTCGACAAAGAGACAAGCTTTATGGTAGAATATTTTTGGCTTTTAATATGGCAATTAATGCTAGTGATGTTCCGTGAGGAGGAAAATACATGGCTATTTCAGTAACTGATTTTAAGACAGGCCTGACAGTTGAGATTGACGGGCAATTATTTCAAGTAGTTGATTTTATGCACGTAAAACCAGGAAAAGGCGCGGCGTTTGTCCGTTCAAAGTTGAAGAACATTCGGACCGGGACAACTTTGGAACGGACTTTTAATTCTAACGAAAAAGTGGAACCGGCCCGGATTGATTTTCGTGAAATGCAGTACTTGTATAAGAGTGAAGATGATTATACCTTTATGGACATGGAAAATTATGAGCAATTGACTCTTGAGGCGTCAAAGATAGGCGATGCTCCAAAATATTTAAAAGAAAATATGATTGTTGAGATCCAAATGTACCAAAACGAGATTCTCGGCGTGCAACTTCCAAACACCGTTGAACTTGAGGTCACCGAGACTGATCCCAACTTTAAGGGGGATACCGCCACTGGTGGTACGAAACCGGCCACCCTTGAGACCGGCGCTGTGGTTAATGTTCCGTTCTTTGTCGAAACCGGTGATATGCTCCAGGTGGATACCAGGACTAATCAGTACTTAAAGAGAGTGAACAAGTAATAGGAGCCAGTTTGTCAGGAGCCAGTACTGGCTGTTGGTTCGGGGAAGAGAATTTAAAACCGGGTGACGGTTGACGATGTATATTAAAGTTAACGAACTACCTTATAGAGGCGGTTCGTTTTTTATTCCATACCGCTCGTATCTTGCCTCGCGCATCATGCCCCTTGCTTAACATTCGGTCCTCACCCAAGGAATAAGCGATCCAATTAACCGAAATACTATCGGTGAAGGAGGAGTAGAAATGGAAGAGTTACGAAAAAAGGCCGCTTATATGCGAGGGGTGTTGGAAGGGATTAATTTTAACGGTGATGAACAGCAGAAACGGCTTTGGGACAGTTTAATTGACTTTTGTGATGGAGTGGCGGACGATTTGGGCGATTTGGAAGATTCCCAGGGTGAGTTTGCCGGTTATATTGAAGCAATAGATGAAGATTTATGTACTTTGGAAAAATATTTTTATAATAACGGCGAAGAAGCTAATGAAAGTGAAGAAGTCACTTTTACCAGCGGCCAAGATCATAAAATGGTAGAAATGGACTGCCCATTCTGTAATCAAGGTGTCTATTTCCAAAATGAAGCAGGCGACTATGAAGTAGTCTGCCCGGAATGCGGAAAAGTAATTTGGAACAGCGTTGCCAAGGAAGCGGCTCCGGTTAACCGGAACGATGTA
Organism: Bacillota bacterium; assembly: GCA_023415835.1. GTDB lineage: Bacteria > Bacillota > UBA4882 > UBA8346 > UBA8346 > JAAYHS01. Next base: position 46,232 of record JAEZJK010000082.1, on the reverse strand, counting down.
ATCTAAATATCAAGGTCAAGAATTGTCATAAAAAGAAGCCCGTCTCCATAGATATTAACTAAGGACGGGCTTTTTATTTTTGATAAAAATAATCAAATAAAAAGTTAACAATAAACAATCATGGACAATCAAAATTCAGGCTCACGGCTTTTAAATGAAAAACCCGATAGTCAAAACTGGAGTGAGGTACTCCGTTTTTTTCCTTCGGACTTGCGCCAAGTGTTAGTCAAGGTGCCTCCAGAATTGCAACCGAAGTTGATAGAAATCCGGATTCGGGTCAACCAACCGCTGGAATTGAATTTTGGTTTAAATGACAGTTTGATTACTTCAAATGGGGATTTGACAGCCGATCCAAAAGAGGCCTTGTATATCGGTGCGGAGGATTTAAGAAAAGCACTGAATGCTTTGACCACCGGTTCTTTTTATGCGTTGGCGGAGGATTTGGCTCAAGGTTATTTGGCTCTTCCGGGGGGGCACCGGGTTGGCATCACCGGCCAGGTTTTTTATGATGGCGAATCGATTAGGATCATTCGTAATATTTCCAGTATCAATTTTCGAATCGCCCGTTCCATAACCGGGATCGCCCGGCCTGTACTACCCTATTTATGGAAAGACGGGCGTTTTTTAAAAACCCTGATCATCGGGGCTCCGGCAACCGGAAAGACCACCTTGTTAAGGGAGGTCATCCGGGAAGTGAGTTCAGGAGTACCAATTTTGGGAATTCCCGGGATTCATGTGGGGCTGGTTGATGAGCGTTCTGAGATCGCCGGTAGTTATCGAGGAATGCCACAACTGGATGTCGGCCCGCGGACTGATGTTTTAGATGGTTGTTCGAAGCAGGACGGGGCCTATTTGTTATTAAGGGCGATGAATCCACATTTAATCGCTACTGATGAAGTTGGCCGGGAAGGCGATTTTCGGGTCATTGAAGATATTATCAATGCCGGAGTCAGTTTTATTGCCACGGCGCATGCCCGGAATTTAACCGAAGCAATGCTTCGGCCGGGATTGAAAATGCTCCTCCAGGCTGGGGCTGTGGAAAGGCTGGTTATGGTCAGCAATCGTTCAGGGATAGGTACTGTCGAAAGTGTTAAATCTGGGGTTAGCGGTCCGGAACTGATGACAGCCGGGTTGACGGGGGCTAGGGGATGCTGAAATTAATCGGGGCAATGATCGTGATCGGAACGACTACAACGGCTGGATTTGTGATGGCGGAGCGTTTGAATGAACGGAGCCGCTCGCTTCGGGTTTTGATCAGATTATTAAATATCCTGAAAACGGAGATTGGTTACCGTTCCGGGTTGTTGGCGGAGGTTTTCGATAGGGCTGCGCAGATGATTAATCATCCCCAAATAGCTGTGCCTTTAAAAAAGATATCCCAAAATATCGGTTTTGGTTCCGATTTCAATATCACAGATCTTTGGGACGGTTTTATAAATGAAAAGGGAATGGCAGCCCTTTTAAAAGAGGATATTACGATTCTAAAAGAAATGGGAGCTTATTTAGGGAGTACCGATCGGGAGGATCAAATAAAAAGAATAGAGACTGCCCGGGTTGGCCTGGAATTGAATTTGGAAAATGCAGATTTGGATAAAGCGAAACGGGTAAGGCTATACCGCTATTTCGGGTTTGCTGCTGGGGCAATGTTGGCCTGTTTGTTACTATGACAGCTGATAAACACAGATAACGTTGATGACACAGATTCCTAGGTGTTTACGAATGTTAAAGATCTAAAGGGGTGAATCCTTAAGGCTGGTTCTCGTGCTCAGCGAAGCGGCGTCCGTAACCGTCGGTTTTTTTTACCTGTTGAACTAAATTGCCGTTTCTTCGAGTATGATTACGCATATGAGCACGAGCATGGAAATTTCGAACTTGAGTTCCCATTTTCGAGGTAGGGAGAAAGTTGATGGATATTAATTTAATCTTCAAAATTGCCGGAATCGGTATTTTAGTTTCGGTGTTAAATATGGTCCTCAAACAGGCTGGAAAAGAGGAACAAGCGCAAATGCTGACTCTGGCCGGGGTGATTATTGTGTTATTAATGGTAATCCAACTGGTGCAAAAACTATTTACCGATGTTCGAACGGTTTTCGGATTATAGCTGTCTACTTTATATCGTGCGTGTGCTCAGCAAGGGGTTGGTTCGGGCTCGAAATCGTTTTTAATTATTTATTCACTTCATTGTTTTCTTCGATTACGATTACGCACACGAACACGACATTTCAAAGTAGCAATGGGGGGCGGAAGGGTGTCCTTCTTTGCGGTATTGGGTTTTGGTTTGATGGTGACCGTGCTGCTAATAGTAGTCCGCAAAGATCGCCCGGAAATGGCGATCCTACTTTCAATAGCGGCGTCCGCCTTGATTTTGATCGGGTTAATTAAGAATATTACTCAAATTTTAACGGTCTTTGAGTCTTTAGCGTCCAGGGCCCAAATTAATTCCAATTATTTAAAATTAGTCGTTAAAATAGTGGGAATCGCCTATCTAGCAGGATTCGGCGCTCAAATTTGTAAAGACGCCGGCGAGAATAGTATGGCGGCTAAGATTGAATTAGCCGGAAAAATATTTATTCTTAGTTTAGGTGTTCCGATTATGATAGGTTTATTGGAAATGATTATCCGGAATCTTTGATTGGAAAGTTTAAAGTTCAAAAGTTCAAGTTTAATGTATAAGTTACTTCAAAGTTTCAGGCTAAAGTTCATAGGTATAGGATTTCAAATCCAAGGCTTTGACTTTCGGCTTTTAACTTATGCCTATAAGAACGGGGTAATTGATGAAACGGATTTTAACTTTAACACTTGCTTTAATTTTGATTATATTTTTTGGTGAAGCCGAGTCTGCCCGGGCAGTGTCGGGCTTACCGGCAGAGGTGGCCGATGCGGTTGACCTAAGCGATCTTAAAGCTTTTATAAATACTATGGATGAAGACATCCAACGCTATTTGCCGCGTTTGGATCTAAAGTCATGGGGCGTATCCGGGCCAGAATGGGATTTGGCTAAGATTGGCAAGGGAATCATTAAATTCTTCTTTAGGGAAATCCTCTTTAACTATAAGTTGATGGGAGAGCTGATATTATTAGCAATGGCCTTAGCTATTTTGGAAAATATCAAACATGCTTTTGAAGAGGATAATATTAGCAGATTGGCTTTTAGCTTATGTTTTTTGGTGGTGATGGGGATTGTCTTGAATTGTTTTCGGATTACTTTCACCATAGCCCAAGGGGCAATTCATGAAATGACCAGCTTCATGTATGCGATCACCCCAATTTTATTTAGTATCGTGGCTGCAGGAGGAGGCGTCGCCACTACGGCTATTGTTCATCCACTGTTAATATCCAGTGTGGGCATTATAGGCGGGTTAGTCTCCAACTTAGTGTTTCCGCTGTTTATGTTCGCCGGGATTTTAGGAATGGTTAACCATCTGGTTGATAGTTTTCAAGTTAACAAATTGGCGCGATTTTTCAAACTAACCTCCACTGGGATTCTTGGAGTGATGATGGCGGTTTTTATAGGAGTGATTACGATTCGGGGATTTACCGCTTCGGTTGCCGATAGCCTTTCGTTACGTACCGCCAAATATTTTACATCAGCTTTTGTACCGGTGGTGGGAGGTGCAATCTCCGATACGATGGAAATGGCCGCAGGATGCGCGGGGGTTTTAAAAAGCGGTTTAGGTGTATACGGTCTGGGCCTCATCACTTTAATCACGGTTTTCCCTTTGCTTAAAATTTTAGCGATCGCGGTAATTTTTCAAATGACCGGAGCTGTTACCCAACCACTTGGGAACAACCGGCTTTCCGATGCTTTACAGACCATAGGGGATTCCTTTTTTCATTTATTCGGAGCGGTTACAGTAGTTGGTTTAATGTTTTACATTGCCCTGGCGATTATTGTAGGAGCCGCTAACATCAAAGTTTAATACCAAGTTGCATTCAAAGTGCAACTATAGATTGTGTTCTCTCCGTAGCATTGCTGCGTTCCACACAAAAGTTGCACTATAATTGAATGCAACTTGGTATAAGGTGAGTTTAAGTGGATAATTTAACCGATTGGTTAAGGCAATTAATAACTGCATTAGTATTGGCCGGGTTTATCGAGATGCTGGTACCGGAGAACGGCTTGAAAAAAGCGGTGAAATTGGTAATCGGCCTAATGGTGATGTTGATCCTAATCCAGCCATTGACCCGCGTCTTTAAGATTTCTATAGATCTGGATCAGATTTTATCTTCGAGCCAAGGCATCAATGATCAAGCTTCACAACAAGTCTTGGAGCGCGGTTTTCAAATCCGTAACCGGTGGGAGGAGGGTTTTAATTTGCAACAGCGCGGATTAGTTGCAGAAAAAGTTGAAAGTGTAATTGGATTGATTGATGAGATTGATTTGAAAGAGATCCGCTTCCTTGAGTTCAAATCTGGATCTTTCCGGGTTTTGGTCAGAGTTGCTCCAGCTTACGGTAAGGAGTTATCCAAAATTGTTAAAGATAAATTAACTATCAAGGTTCAAAACTCGATCCGGCTGGTCTGCAATCTCTCCAAAGAGCAAATAGAGGTGATTTGGGATGAAAATAATTAACGAAGAAAAGGCATCCGGGTTAAATGACCTTTGGGTATACTTTCAAACGAAGCCGGGTTCAATCTGGATTGTACTTGGGTTATTAGGTTTAGGGGTAGCTCTCTTAATGAGTGGAAACAAACAGGAGGAATATCCTAAAGAATTGGTTGATCAAAGACAGGTTGAGCAGGAACTTTCCAATCTCCATTCGGAGCCGGATGAAGAACGGCTAGAAAGGGAACTTACTAAGACCTTGACCGGAATATCCGGAGTCGGAGAAGTACGGGTCGATGTTAATTTAAAGGTGGGAAACCGTAAGATTTGGGAACGGCAGTCGCGGATTAGTAAACGGGTTAATCAGGATCAAGGGGCGGTTAATACCGAAGAAAGTACCAGTGACGAATTGGTCTTCGCTAAGGATCGGGAGGGCCGCGATTCCCCGGTACTCAAAGAGCAATTAGCCCCCGAAATTGAAGGGGTGGTTGTGGTCGCGGCGGGGGCGCGCGATAGCCGGATCAAAAAATTGCTTAGCGATACGGTAACAACGATTTTAGGGCTCCCCGGCCATCGGGTTTTGATTATCCCCGGAAAGGATAAAGAGGAGTGAGTAAAATGAAACATATTTTTTATGTAATTAATAATCGTAAATACTGGGCCATAATAACGCTAGTGATTTGCACAGTTTTGTTTTGTTATGGTTATCATTATGCAATCAGGGTAAACCAAACCGTAAACCCTCCGGTTAAGGAGCCTGTTCCTTCGATCCCTCGCGAATATAACCCGGGAGACTCTTTATTAGACCTAAAAATTGAAAGGGACCGGGAGCGCAGCAGGGAAGTTGAAAGGATCCAGGGTTTATTGGATAAAATCGGCCTTTCGGATCAGGTAAGAAACGAGGCTGAAGAAGAGTTGTGGCGTTTGACCCAGGCTAATTCCAAAGAGCATGAATTGGAGAATCTTTTGATGGCCAAAGGGTTTAAAGAATGTATGGTGACAATCAGCCGCAAACTGGTAACAATTGCAATTTCAGGACGGCTTCAAACCGATGAAGTAAAAAACATTGCTACTACTGCCAATGAAGTTACCGGATATCATTTGGATCAAATTCAGGTTCTGGAAAGGTAAATAGGTGTGAGATAGGCATAAGTTTGATAGCTTAACTTTGTTTCTTTTAGCCAAATCCCTTAGAACCGCAAGGTTCATGCCCCTTGCTTAAATAAATGCATACAGGTTACGGCAAAAGATAAAATTAATTAAAAGAAGGAAAATTTTTTTCATTGGTGAATTAATACAAAATACTTTTTCCATTCCCTAGAAGGAGGACAATGAATGAACAATAAGGAAATCAAGGAATTGGTGAAGATGTTGGATGGAACCGACATTACTGAATTTGTTTTAGAAAGTGAAGGAAACAAGATTTCGATAAAGAAGGGAATAAGTTGTTCCCATATAACCACCCAAGCTCCAATTATGCAGTATCCCACCGCAAATATGATGATGGCTCCCGGATTGCCTCCGGTTCAACCAACCCCTTCGGCCGTTCCCATAGGTGAAGAAAAAAATGAGGGACTTGGGCCAAACCAAGTCTTAATTGTTGCTCCGATGGTAGGCACTTTTTATCGCGCCCCAAGCCCCGAAGCTGAGCCATATGTTCAAGCAGGCCAAGCCGTAGAGGCCGGACAAGTAGTATGTATTATTGAAGCGATGAAGCTAATGAATGAAATCGAGAGTGAATGGCGGGGCAAAATAGTCCAAATATTGGTTGAAAACTCACAACCGGTGGAGTATGGCCAGCCTTTGTTCATTTTGGAAAAAGTGTGACCCTGACTCAAAACCGGAGGTGTCATGAGATAAGATGTTCGATAAGATTTTAATTGCCAATCGTGGTGAAATTGCGCTCCGAATCATTAGGGCTTGTAAAGAAATGGGTATTGGAACGGTTGCAATTTATTCCGAAGCTGATCAGGACTCTTTACATGTTCAGTATGCAGATGAGGCTTTTTGTGTAGGGCCTGCTCCCGGAAATCGCAGTTATTTAAATATTCCCAATATCATTAGCGCCGCTACTATGGCTGGGGTGGACGCGATTCATCCCGGATACGGCTTTTTAGCTGAAAATGCGCGTTTTGCAGAAATTTGTGAGACCCATCACATCAAATTTATTGGACCACCGGCGGAAGCCATCGAGAAAATGGGAGACAAGGCTGTTGCCAAACAGACCATGAAAGACGCCGGTGTTCCTGTGGTTCCCGGTTCGGATGGGGTTATTCAAGATGAAACCGGGGCTTTGGAAAAAGCCGCCGAAATTGGTTATCCGGTGATTATTAAAGCATCGGCTGGTGGCGGAGGCCGGGGGATGAGGGTAGTTTATAATCAAGACGAATTGTTAAATGCTTATCGGACTGCTCAGAGTGAAGCCGATTTAGCTTTCGGGAACCCTGAGGTTTATATGGAGAAATATATCGAGGAACCGAAGCATATTGAAATCCAGTTACTCTTAGACGAACATGGCAATGGCGTTTACTTGGGTGAACGTGACTGTTCGGTGCAACGTCGGCACCAAAAGGTGATCGAGGAGTCCCCTTCTCCAGCGGTTACTCCTGAAATGCGCCGTAAAATTGGCGAAACCGCTCTCAAAGGGGCAAAATCAGTTGGCTATACTAATGCCGGGACCGTAGAATTTCTCTTAGATAAAAATGGGGAATTCTATTTTATGGAAATGAATACCCGGATCCAGGTTGAACACCCGGTTACGGAAATGGTCACCAGCGTTGATTTGATTAAGGAGCAGATTAAAGTGGCCGCAGGCATGAAGCTTGGAATCTCTCAAGAACAAATTCAGGTTCGGGGACATGCCATTGAGTGCCGGATTAACGCTGAGGATCCGGCGAAAAACTTTCAACCGTCACCCGGCCGGATTAATGTGTATCATGTTCCAGGGGGACCCGGAGTGAGAGTTGATAGTTGCGCTTATCAGGGTTATCTGATTCCACCTTATTATGATTCGATGATTGCAAAATTGATTGTCTGGGATGAATCACGGGACGCAGCCATCAACCGAATGATCCGGGCTTTGGAAGAGTTTGAGATTGAAGGGGTAAAGACTACGATTCCTTTCCAAGTGGAAGTGTTAAATAATCCTTATTTTAAAAGGGGTGAGGTCTACACCAATTTTATCCAAACCAGAATTTTTGGCGCTAAAACAGGCATATCCGGCGCTGAATCGGATTAAAATTTGGTATGGAGATTTGGAGGTGTAGTGATGTCGGAACCAATTGAAAGATATGAATCGGGCAGTATTAGGATTGCTAGTGAAGTTGTGAAAATAATCGCCGGATTGGCCGCTACTGAAGTTAAAGGAGTGGCGGGGATGAGCGGCGGTATGGTTGATGGCTTTGCCGAATTGCTAAAGAAGAAAAGCTTAGCCAAAGGAGTAAAGGTTGAAGTTGGTGAAAAACAAGCTGCCATAGATTTATTTGTAGTTATCGAATTTGGGGCTAAGATTCCCGAAATCGCTTACCAGGTACAGGAAAATGTTAAACGCGCCGTTGAAAGTATGACCGGCCTGGAAGTGGTAGAGGTAAACGTCCATATCCAGGGAGTCGAGATCCGAAATGAGGAAACCCATGAAACTCGCGTTCTTTAAACAAGATTTGACAAATTAAACCTATCTCACGTTTTTTCGGTTTAAAATTTAAAGAAATAAGATGTAGAAAGGAAGGGTATTACGATTCATGAAAGTTGGGGAACGGTTAGTCAGTCTATTGGCCGGAATTATTTTGACCGTAGTCGGTATTGTTTTCTTCCTATTAACTTTGGGACAAGCCGACGTTATTCTCGAGAATCTTAAAACGCTATCCACCCAAGAGCGTTGGTGGGCTTTGGGCGTATCGGGGATATCTTTATTATTGGCGGCCTTAGCGATTAGGATGGCGCTCCGGACGAAACGTGAGGAAAAAACGATAATTCACCAAACCCAATACGGTGAGATTCGAATTGCGGTTTCGGCGGTTGAGAGTTTATCTTTACGGGCTTGCAAACGGATTAAAGGCGTGAAAGACGCCCATGTGGGAGTCCGGGCGGATTTAACCGGTTTGGATGTTTTTATTGAAGTGACTGTAATTCCGGATCTGAGTATTCCGCAAATTTCCGAAGAAATTAAGGCCAAAGTCGATGATTACCTTTTTGAAACTGTTGGTATTAGGGTTAACTCGGTTAAAGTCCTGGTAACTAAAATCGCAGCCGAAGTTAGGGCGAGAGTTGAATAGAAAGGGGTAGCCTTTGTGAAAGAATTTTTCAATGAAAACTTACCGAAGCTCTCCCTCTATAAAGCCCGGATTTTCGGCGGTTTAATTGGATTTATTGCCGGGTTGCTTTGGGCGTTTATGGGTTTTTGGAGAGCGCTGGCTTTTGTTTTTTGTATATTTATAGGATACTTTTTGGGTAAAAGAGTCGATCAGAGGGGTTCTTTACGGGATATCTTCTACAAAGTTTTCCCTCCTAAAGAATAATTTGAAAAAGGTGGTTGTATGACCCGGCGTGCTGCCCGTGAAGAAGCTTTTAAAATAATCTTCCAAATCGATTTGGGAAGGAATTCCTGGAATGAAGTTCTTTCCCGAAATCTCAAAGATTCAACTCTCAGTGAAGCGGGACAATTGTTCCTAAAACAATTAGTCGAGGGGACTATGACCCATCTGACTGAGATTGATGCTGAAATTACTAAATACGCCCAAGACTGGAAATTGGATCGCATGTTAAGCACAGACCGAAACATTTTACGGATGTCCCTTTATGAATTGAAATTTTTTAACGACATTCCGGCAGGGGCTACCGTCAATGAAGCGGTTGAATTGGCTAAAACTTACGGGGACGATAATTCGGGTCGGTTTATCAACGGAATCTTGGGCAATATCATTCGAAGTTCCGGGCTGACCGAAGTAGAATTAAAGGAAGATACTTGAATCAGATAACGGAGGATATACCTCTGTTTTTTGATAATTGGATATTAAAATCGGTTGGAAAGAGTTTGGATTAATGATTATCGGGATTGATACCAGTTGTTATACCACCTCGGTGGCCCTGATTAATGATGATGGCACTGTGTTGGACCAAAACCGGCTAATGTTACGGGTCAAGCCGGGCGAGCGCGGTTTGAGGCAGTCGGAAGCAGTTTTTCAACACCTGCAAAACTTACCTCGATTGGTAGAGGGTTTAAAAATTACCGGATCGGTTAAAGCGGTGGCTGCTTCAACTAGGCCGCGTCCGGTTCCCGGCTCTTATTTGCCTGTATTTAAAGTCGGCGCAGCCATGGGAGGGACTTTAGCGCATATAGTAGGGGCGCTATTTTTTGAAACCAGCCATCAGGAAGGCCACCTTCGGGCTGGGCTTTGCAATCGCGAAACACCTGAAGAAGCCTTTTTAGCATGGCATCTTTCCGGGGGAACAACTGAACTGTTGTTAGCGAAGGCATTTGCGGGAGGTTTTAACATTGAAAAAGTCGGGGGTAGCTCCGATCTCCAAGTGGGACAATTTGTTGATCGGATTGGGGTCGCATTAGGGGCTGGGTTCCCGGCAGGAGCCTTTTTAGAGGAATTGGCGCGGCAATCCGATTCTATAGAATCACTGCCGGTAGTGACTAAAGATTTAACAATCAGTTTTTCAGGGCCTGACTCCGCAGGAAAACGCCTGATAGATTCCGGCATAAATTCACCGGAGTTAGCCCGGAGAGTTTTTAACTGTATCAGCAAAGCTTTAACCAAAGTTACTTTGGAAGCGGCCGAGCGATTTAAAGTCAAGACGGTGCTATTTGCGGGTGGAGTAGCTTCTAACGAACTGATCCGGACGGCATTATTAAAAGAAACACCTCTGGATGGCGTAGAACTGATCTTCGCCCCTAAGGAACTATCGGGCGATAATGCGGTGGGGGTGGGTTTACTCGGTTCTGATTTACTAAAGGAAGGTTTAAAAAATGAGTACTGAAAAACTGATTATAATTGACACTTACAGTCTGGCTAATCGGGCTTTTTTTGCTTTACCACCGCTGGCAACTAGCGGCGGACAACCTACTAACGCCATTTACGGGATGACAATGATGCTTCTCAGGTTGTTGGATGAATCAAAACCCCAATTTATGCTGGCGGCGTTGGACTCAGGGGTCCCTACTTTTCGCCATCAGGAGTATCCGGCTTATAAAGGGCAACGTTTAAAGATGGAGGACTCATTAAGGACCCAGATTCCGATTATTAAAGAACTATTGTCGATACTGGAGATTCCGGCTCTTGAAGAACCGGGTTTTGAGGCCGACGACTTAATCGGTACCTATGCCAAGCACGCCGCCGGGCAAGGTTTAGAAGTTGAATTGGTGACTGGGGATCGGGACGCATTTCAACTGGTGGGGCCGGGGATCAAAGTCAAATACACCCGGAAAGGCATTACTGAAGTAGATACGGTTGATGAGGAATACATTTTAAACCGGTATCAATTGAGACCCCAGCAATTGATAGACCTTAAGGGTTTAATGGGCGATTCTTCAGACAATATTCCCGGAGTCCCTGGATTCGGCGAAAAAACCGCCCTCAAATACTTGCACCAATTTGGTTCAATTGAAGGCGTTTATGAAGGGATTGAAAAAATCGAACGGAGCCGGGATCAGGAGTTGTTGTTAAAATACCGGGATCAAGCGTATCTCAGTAAGAAATTGGCAACCATTGTCACCGGACTCAAACTTGTGGTGGAGATCAAGGATTGCTGCCGGCAGAGGCCTTACGACCGTGAAAAGTTGCTTGATTTTTGTATTAAATATGAATTTAAATCGCTAGCAAAAAAACTCAGCGATGGAGATCGGCCGGAACAGGAGCTAAGTACTTTCAAACCCTTCGAATTTAAAATTCAGGCTATTAATGAGGTTAATCTGGAATCGGTTGCCCGTCAATTGGGTTCAGCCCGGTTTTGCGCCGTTCAGTTTTTGACCGCCGGAGCCAACTGGACAGGGAGTAAACTATTGGGTTTGGGATTGAGCGACCTTCGGGAAAATTGGTTTTATCATCTTGCCGAAAACCAACCGCTTCCTGAATGTTTAGTCCGTATATTGAGCGATAATGCGATTATTAAAATTGGGCACGATCTAAAAAAACAAATGCAAATTGCGATGGTTAATGGGATAGAGCTCGACGGAGTCCTTGAAGATAGCTTAATCGCCGGATATCTGGTCAATGCGGGGCTGGGAAGTTTAGAACTGGAAGAACTGGCTAGGAACTACCTTCAAAAGACGATTCCTGCCTGGAATAACGAACGGGGTAAATTAATTTCCGTTTTTGAGCTCCCGACGGGACTACCGGAAGAGATCCTAACCAACATTGTGGGGGGGCGTCTCCAAGCGATCCGGGAGTTACGGGATGTTTTTCAGGAATCCATGTCAACATTGGGATTGATTGATCTCTATCGGGATGTGGAAACTCCGTTAATCAATGTATTATTTAATATGGAACAAACTGGCGTTAAAGTGGAACCGGAGGCGCTCCGTTCATTCGGGAACGGGCTTCGGGTCCGCCAACAACAATTGGAAACAGAAATTTTTAGCCTGACGGGGGAAGAGTTCAACATCAATTCCCCTAAACAGTTGGGAACTATTCTCTATGAAAAGCTGGGGTTAAAAGCGCCTAAAAAAACGAAAACAGGCTATTCTACCGATGCTCAAGTGTTGGAAGAACTCCTCGATCAGCATCCGGTAGTGTCAAGAATCTTGGAATACCGGCAAAACCTTAAGCTGCAAACCACCTATATCGATTCTTTAATCGCCTTGATTAACCCGAAAACAGGGCGGGTTCATACTACTTTTAATCAGGCGGTGACTACTACCGGCCGTTTAAGCAGTACCGAACCGAATCTCCAAAATATTCCGGTCCGTTCCGAAGAAGGCCGAATGATCCGTAAGGCATTTAGCGCCGGAGATCCGGATTATTTACTCCTGGCGGCCGACTATTCGCAAATCGAACTAAGGGTGATGGCGCATTTTTCCGGGGATCCGGCCTATCGTGAGGCGTTCTTAAAAGGGGAAGACATTCATCGGTTCACCGCGGCGGCAGTCCATGGGATCGAACCGGAACAGGTAACCAGGGAAATGCGTAATCAAGCCAAAGCGGTCAACTTCGGAATCATTTATGGTATTAGCGGTTTCGGATTAGCTAAAAATATCGGGGTAAGCCGTAAGGAGGCAGATTCCTTTATTGAGGCCTATTTCCAACAATACCCCGGAGTCAAGAGATATGTAACGGAATTAATTGAACAGGCCCGTAGTTGTGGCGAAGCCCGTACTTTACTTGGGCGGATCCGTAAATTGCCGGATCTTTATTCGCGCAATTTTACGCTGCGATCGTTCGCGGAAAGAATGGCGCGGAATACGCCGATCCAAGGGACAGCCGCCGATATTATTAAACTGGCGATGGTTAAAATTGGGCGAATCCTAGCGGAACGGCCAGAACTTGGGAAACTCTTATTACAGGTCCATGATGAATTGGTCTTTGAGGTGAAGGAAGCTAATTGGAGAGAATTGGCACGTATTGTTAAAGAAGAAATGGAGCAGGCGATTACGCTAACGGTCCCTTTGACAGTGGATTTAAAACTCGGCAGTAACTGGGGCGAAATGAACCAAATTCGATTGGAGGAATAATTGTGCCGGAACTTCCGGAAGTTGAGACCATACGGTTAACACTGCTTCCCAAATTAGTAGGAGAGAGGATTGTCTCGGGTGAGGTCCTCCATGGAAAGATGTTGTTAGGGATTACAATTGAGGAGTTCCTTTCCCGGGTATCCGGGGAAAAAATTGATGGCCTGAAGCGGCGGGGTAAGTATCTATTATTAGAATTATCGGAAGGATTGACCATTGGCATCCATCTGCGCATGACCGGCCAGTTATCGGTGGAAAAAGCTAATGAACCGCTTAGCAAAGCAACCTATTTCAGATTGTTATTGGATAATGGCATGGAACTTCGATTCCGTGATCAGCGAAAGTTCGGTAAGGTTTTTATTTTTGAAAAAGGGGCTCCGCCTCCGTCACTCCTTAAAATCGGTCCAGAGCCGTTAAGCCCTGAATTCACGGCCTTAGTATTAAAAAACCGGTTTGGGCGCAGAAATTTAGCGGTTAAAAAGGCATTGCTAAATCAAGAGATCATTGCTGGAATTGGGAACATCTATGCCGATGAAGCCCTTTTCGTGGCAGGAATCCATCCTGCCCGTCCGGTAAATTCCTTAACCGAAGCTGAAATCGATGCGCTGTACCTCGCGATCCGACAGGTCTTGGGCGAGGGGATTGAATCCCGCGGCACCACTCTTCGGGATTATCGCGACGGTGATGGCCGGGCTGGTTCCTATCAGGACCGGTTGAGGGTGTATGGGCAAAAAGGAAAAACCTGTCCCAATTGCGGCGGCTTAATAGTTAAAATGAGTTATGGCGGTAGAGGGACTCATTTTTGCCCCCTTTGTCAGAAATGAGCGGGGAGGCGGACCGGATGATTGCGATTGGGCTTACCGGAGGGGTCGCTACCGGTAAATCAACTGTAGGAAAAATTTTGCGTCAAAAAGGGGTCGAGGTTATTAGCTCCGACGCCTTGGCCCATCAGGCGATGATGCCCGGAGAACCGGGTTATGATAAAATTGTAGCCGAATTTGGTTCCCGGATTCTGCTGCCGGACGGAGAAGTTAACCGCCGGCTTTTAGGGGAAATAGTTTTTAAGGATGATATTGCCCGCAAAAGGTTAGAGGGGATTGTCCATCCGATAGTAATTAATGGGATTAAACAAGGGCTTGAACGATGTTCTAAACTTGGGCATAAAATTACCGTGGTTGAAGTGCCTTTACTATTCGAAGTTGGGTTGATGGGGCTATTTGATCAGGTTTGGGTTGTTAGCTCCACGCTTGAGCGCCAGAAGCAGCGATTACTAGAAAGGGACCACCTTACAGAGGATCAAGCGAAAGAAAGGATCGCATCCCAAATACAACTTGAGGAGAAAGAAAAAAGAGCGGATGCAGTAATTGATAATAATAACGGTTTGGATTCTTTAGCGGAACAAGTATCTATTTTGCTAAAAACTTTGGAGTGATCCGATTGCGGGAGCAGCGGGCGGGTAACCGGGGCTGGTTATTGCTTTTAGTAATGTTTATGATCTTATGGCATAAACCCATTTTAAAGGTATTTTTCATCATAAATTACCAAGCGGAGATTATCAAGTACAGCCAGATCCATCAACTCAGCCCCTCTCTGGTTGGAGCTATGATCTTTGTTGAAAGCGGTTTTAACCCTAAAGCGGTTTCACATAAAGGGGCGATGGGATTAATGCAGATCATGCCCAGGACCGGTGAATGGGGAGCCACAGAGCTGGGAATCGAGGATTTTACTTTGAAAGAATTGATGGATCCCGAGAAAAACTTGATGATTGGGACTTGGTATTTGGCTTATTTAAAGAGGATAAATGACGGCAACGATTATCTAGCATTGGCGTCATATAATGCCGGTCATCGGAACGTATCCCAGTGGGTCCGTGAGGGGGTTTGGAACGGCGATTCGGTAAAAATCGAGCAAATACCTTTTCCGGAAACAAAAAAGTATTTAATCAAGATCTTATTCTACAAAAAAATTTACCACTATCTTTATCCGGAATTAATCGGGATGAACCTGAATAAGTGACCTCCCTTACTTTTCCAAAGGGTTCATCCAGGCACGGGCATTCTTAACCTTTCGAGTTGGTGACTTTTATCAAATAGGGGGAATAAGTTTTTAACCCTTGATTTATTGTCGAATATTAAATTTAAACTTTAAATTTTTTACCACAAATTTACAACATAAAAAAGGATATTCGGATATTTTACCGAAACTATAGTTTAGAGGTGATTCCCATGTTAAAACTGGTTCCTGCTTTACATGAGGATCCCAATTTACTATATGCCAAAGCCAATGTATATTTGGCAAGAGGATGCCTAGATATCGCGGAAAGTTTATACCATAAAGTATTAAGCTTAAGTGAGTCCGGAGCCAAGATTACCCCGGAACTACGGGCGGATATCCTACATAATCTCGGGATGTTATCTGAACGCCGCCATAATCCGGAAGCTGCTATTGATTTTTATCAACAAGCTTTACGAAATGATAGAGAGCATAGTATGACCTGGCTATTCCTGGCAAGGATATATCTGGAGCGTTATGAGAAATTGGGAGACAAACAAGACTATCAAGCTGGGTTTAGGGCTTTGAATAAAGCAGCCGAACTTAAGCCTGAATACCCGGTAGTCAAAATCTTAAAAGAACGGTTTGCAAAATAATTTTTAAAGATCAAGGCTCAACGTTATAGATTAAGATCGATTCTGGTTAGAGGCGGCTTAAGCTTTAAACCAGAATTTTTATTTTGTATTCAAACTGCACTTTTGGTATAATATTTCCAAGCCGTAAACATCTGATACCAAGTTGCATTCAATTATAGTGCAACTTTTGTGTGGAACGCAGCAATGCTGCGGAGAGAACACAATCTATAGTTGCACTTTGAATGCAACTTGGAATTAATACTAGGCATTACATGGGAGAAAGCGGGTTTTGATGCGAAAAATTGCGGTAACATCATTGGGATGCGCTAAAAATTTGGTTGATACCGAGATTATGCTCGGCCAATTAACCGAGGCGGGTTGGGAATATACTCCCGATTTTACTCAAGCGGAGATAATACTGGTAAATACCTGTGGTTTTATAGAATCCGCTAAACAGGAATCGATTGATGAAATTTTAAGAATGGCTGAATATAAAAAGCCGAATCAGGGTAAATGCCGTAAGCTGGTGGTTGCCGGTTGCCTGGTTCAACGTTATGCTAACGATTTGATCAAAGAATTACCCGAAGTTGATTTATGGATAGGGTTGGGGCAGATCGGACGGATTGCTGATTTGGTTAATGGGGAGAAGCCCATTGTAGAATCGGACTTCGCCGCCTCCCCTTTTCTAAATGAGGCCAATTTGCCCCGTTGGCAAGCTACTTTTAAGCATACCACATTTATTAAAGTTGCTGAGGGTTGTAGCCATAATTGCGCTTATTGCGCTATTCCCTTAATTAAAGGAAGGTTTCGCAGCGTCAGTCCGGATTCGATTGTCACCGAAGTTAAACGGATGGTTGACCGCGGCGTTAAAGAATTTAATTTGATCGCCCAAGATTTGACGATGTACGGAAGAGACCTAGAATCAAAAGCAAACTTGGAAAGTTTATTGGAAAGGTTGATTACCGAGGCCAAACCTCAATGGATTCGGCTATTATACGCTTACCCTTCCGGGGTTGATCTCGGGCTGTTAAAGCTAATTGCCAAAGAACCGAGCATCTGTCACTATTTGGATCTGCCGCTCCAGCATATTAATGGCAGGATTTTACGATTGATGAACCGGAGCGAGCAACCGGATCAGCTTCGGGAAAAACTCGCCTTAATAAAGGAGATAGTTCCGGACCTGGTCCTACGGACCTCTTTTATTGTTGGTTTCCCATCGGAAACCGAGGCCGAGTTCGGGGAATTAGCAGATTTTATAAGTGAAGGCCTATTTCAACATGCAGGAGTTTTTGCCTATAGCCGCGAAGAAGGTACTAGGGCCTTTTCTCTTACTCCTCAGGTCAGCGAGGAGGAGAAAGAGCGCCGCCGGGAGATTCTCCTTGAGGAACAGGGGAAAATTTCCGCCAAGTTTTTAGCCGGTCAAATTGGAAAAGAGGCTATGGTTTTAATCGATAAAATCCTTCCGGACGGGAGGGCGGTGAGCCGTTCTTCTGCCTTCGCCCCCGATGTGGATGGAGTAATTTATCTGGAGAAAACCAGCCGACAACCAGGAGAATTTATTAATGCCCGGATCACCGGTAGCGATGTTTATAACCTGACAGCCCAAGAAATTGTTACTAACGACAATACTAAAAACTAGTAATCCTCCCGGCTAGCCGGGAGGGGACAATAATAACCGAAACGCAATGTACTAGTAGGTAAAAATAGATATTAAAGCTGCTTCCGACTTTAAACTAGCAACTGTAAAGTGACTGAGAATAGTGAATTTGGAGGAATTATTATGAATTTATCAAATTGGATAACAGCTTTACGGATTATTCTGGCTCTCGTTTGCGTCGGAATTTTGTTCTGGAATATTCCGGGCAAAGATTTACTGGCAGCAATTATTTTTATTATTGCCGGCCTTACCGACGGCCTTGACGGTTATTTAGCCAGGGCGCGTAAGGAGATTACAAATTTCGGTAAATCCTTTGATCCTTTTGCCGATAAGGTATTGATTATCCTAACTCTAGTGGTTTTGGCCAATTTGAACCGGGTCCCTTGGGTTGCAGTCTGGGTGATCATCGGTAGAGAGGTATTGATTACAATATTACGTTATTTCGCCGGGAAGAAAGGTTTATCGGTTGCTGCCAGTCCTTGGGGAAAATTGAAAACTTTTTTCCAGATAATTGCGGTCGCGATGATTATGCTTGATCGGGTTTTACCATTTGCATTTGGTATCTGGGTGTTATGGTTTGCGGTATTCTTGACGGTTTGGTCCGGAATCGACTATTTATGGTTGTGGCGGACGGCATTTACTCAACATTCTAAAGGGAATTTTTCGGCAAAGTAAAGTTAATGATTAAAAGGGGCTGTTCAAGTAATCTTGAAACAGCCCCTTTTCTTCACCCTCATTTTTAGGTTTCATTTTACTCATCCCTAAATAGATACCCTTTTATTTCCCATGTCTATCATTTTTATTTTAACTAAACTTGACAGATGAGCCGTGCCAAAATATAATAACTATTAAGCAATTGTTTAATTGTTTTTTCAGGGAGGGAGCTATTAATGACTAATAAAAATCCAGATCTTTGTGATAATTTTTGCCCTTCTATTCCGGATGTGGGAAACCTACGCGATAAAGCGCTGGAGGTAACCGGCCTCTCAGAGATCTTCAAGGTGTTGGGGGATGAAACCCGGACTAAAATCCTTTATCTCTTAGCTCAACAGCGGCTTTGCGTATGTGATTTAGCTACAATCCTGGAGATGACTCTCCCGGCGGTATCGCACCATCTCCGGTTGCTAAAGGTGTTACGTTTGGTCAAATATGTCCGTGAAGGCAAGATGGTATATTATTCTTTGGATGATGAACACATACTTAACCTAATCCGGGAAGCTCAGGAACATTTTACCGAAGGAAGGTAATAATATACCTTCAACAACCAGAGCTTTAATCCTTGAGCCAATGGTATATGGAGTTACTATATTTGGAACAGTGATTATTCCCGTCGGTGCTTCAACATTTTCATGAAGGAAGGCTAAAAGATGCGCTACATTTTGAATGGGTTAGATTGCCCGGATTGCGCCGCCAAAATCGAGCAGGAGCTACGAAAAGTCAAAGGCTTGGAAGATGTAAACGTAAATTTTAATTCATTAAGTATCGAACTACCGGAAAAAATGGAGACCGAGGCCCGTATGGTGATTAACCGGGTGGAACCGGAAGTTAAATTACGAAAAGTTGAAGGGTACCAGGTTTCCCCCGAAACGGAGGATGCGGAAGGACGGCGCCAAATTTGGCTGATTGCTGGCGCTGGGGCGCTTTTTATAATTGGGCTTATCTTTAATGAACAACTGCATCAAACACCATTTTCCTGGGCAGAGTATGCTGTTTTACTCATGGCCTATTTCATGGTGGGTTGGCCGGTAGTCGCCAGCGCGGCGAAAAGGTTGATTCGCGGCCAACTGTTTGATGAGAGTTTCCTAATGACAATAGCCACCGGCGGGGCAATCGCCATTCATCAATTACCCGAAGCAGCCGGAGTAATGCTCTTTTACGCAGTGGGTGAATACTTTCAAAACCGGGCGGTCAACCGTTCCCGGCGGTCCATAACAGCCCTATTGAATATCCAGCCGGAATACGCCAATTTGAGAGAAAACGGTGAAACGCGGCAAGTTAGGCCTGAAGAAGTTGCAGTTGGCCAGGTAATTATCGTCAAACCTGGAGAGAAGATTCCTTTAGATGGAGAGGTCATCGAAGGGGTCTCTTTTGTGGATACTTCGGCCTTAACGGGGGAATCAACCACCCGTAAAATCGCCCAAGGTGAAAAAGTGTTGGCTGCCATGATTAACGGGCAAGGGCTTTTGACTGTAAAAGTATCCAAGTCATATAAGGATTCTTCAGTGGCCCGGATACTAGGCTTGGTTGAAAAGGCTGGTGAACGGAAGGCCCCGACCGAGCAGTTTATTACTACTTTTTCTCATTACTACACGCCTGTGGTAGTCGGAATCGCGGCCTTGATCGCGATTACGCCACCGTTGCTGTTGCCGGGGGCAACTTTTAGGGAATGGTTTTACCGTGCTTTGATTCTGCTGGTTATCTCCTGCCCCTGCGCGTTAATGGTTTCCATCCCCTTAGGTTATTTCGGCGGGATCGGCGGCGCTTCCCGAAACGGCATTTTGGTAAAGGGGGCCAATTTCCTGGATGCGCTGGCGAAAATAGATACGGTAGCCTTTGATAAAACAGGGACCTTGACCAAAGGGACCTTCCGAGTAAAGGAAATAGTACCCAAAAATAACGTTACTCAGGCTGAACTATTAGCTGCCGCTGCGGCAGCGGAAGTTTACAGCAATCATCCCATTGCCCAATCGATTCGGAGCGCCTATCGAGAAATTGGCAGCGGAATAAACATTTTCGAGGATCAAGTACTGGATTATCGTGAGATTCCCGCTCATGGGATTAGCGCTACCGTAAACGGCCATCTAGTCTTGGCCGGAAATGACCAATTATTACACAAGGAAAACATAAGCCATGAAGATTGCGATGTCGTGGGAACCAGCGTTTATGTAGCGATTGACGGCCGGTATGCCGGGTATATCTTGATCTCTGACGAACTAAAAGAGGATGCCAAAGAAACCATTAGCCGCCTTAAACAACTGGGGATCCGGCGGACGGTAATGCTAACCGGGGATGAAAAATCCGTAGCGGAACGGGTTAGCCGGGAGTTGGGAATAGACTCCTTTTATGCGGAGCTATTGCCAGAGGATAAAGTCAGTAAAGTTGAAGAATTGGGAAAAGGGTTGAAAAACCGCCATCAGAAACTGGCGTTCGTTGGTGATGGGATTAATGATGCTCCGGTGCTCACCCGATCCGATATCGGAGTGGCCATGGGAGGCTTAGGTAGCGACGCCGCCATTGAAGCCGCTAATGTGGTGCTGATGGAGGACGCCCCTTCTAAATTGGCGTTGGGGGTGGAGATTGCCCGGCGAACCAAAAGTATTGTCCGGCAGAATATTTATTTGGCATTAGGGGTTAAGGGGTTCTTCATCTTCCTGGGGACCTTGGGTGTGGCCAGCATCTGGGAAGCGGTCTTTGCCGATGTAGGAGTGACGGTATTGGCGGTGTTCAACGCTAGTCGGACTTTACGGCAGAGAAACCGTTCGAATTCAAAATAGGAATTTCAGTAAAATTATAGATAGAAGGTTAACTGGGAAATAGGTTAAAATCATTGTAAAGGATAACAAAAGAAGTTTTGGATAAGATAGATAATTGAAATGCCGATCATAATCATCCCCATTTCAACTCCGATCCACCAATGGTATTTTATTCGACTGCATTAATCAAAGTCCCAGATAAGGCTCCTAAAGTAGAGGTTATTGAAAAGCCGCCAAACCATTGAAACACAACGAAAACCTTAGAAAACGGCAGGATAAACGCAAGGAAACGGCAAGACTCAAGGAAACCAGCGATTGTCCTACATTTCTTAGTGATGAACCTGGAGAAAAGACTCCGGGTTCTTTTGTCTCGATTTTTCAAGGCGCTGTTTTTTGCCAATAAGCCACGATGTTGAGATTAAAGTTATTGTTTAATCCCTTTTAACCAGAGGCTTTTCAGGAAATCATATTTAATTTAATTCTACGGTTTTTTCAAGTATCTGTTTAGTTTTTGTTTAGAATGGTTTTCTTATAATAAAGAAAAGGTAGTATGCGAAAATCCCTATCTTATAAAGTAAAATAAAATTATTAAAAAAATGAAAAGGAGTTCTCCATGAAAAAAGCTTTTATTATCATCACTTTAATTTTTTTAATGGTTATTATCCTGGTTGGCTGCGGAGGCGGCGGCAATTCTACTCCTCCATCCCCAACTCCATCTCCAATTTCATCTTCAATTCCATCTTTAACTCCATCCTTAACTCCGTCTATAACACCATCCTCAACTCCGGGATTGAATATTGTCAATGAAGATTTTGAGTCAATGACTGCCGGAAGCTCTCCGGCGGGGTGGGATGTGCAAAATAGCGGTACAGTGTGGAATGTAAGGTAATATTCGAATCATCAAATAAATACCTACAATTTTCCGACGAAAATGAATCTTCCTTTATTGAAGGTATTTTAAAGTTCTCCCCCCAGACTGGAATCATTAGAATTCAATTTGATTTTCGGATTAGCCAAAACGGGATGCAAGCATATCTGTTTAGGGTTTGGGATGGAACTTGGAAAGCTATTCAAGTTCAGGAAGGCACTGACGGAAAACTATGTAATTCAGATATTTCAATTAATGTATTTCATAATGTTAAAATTGAATTGAATACGGTCACCGATAAATATGATATCTATTTGGATAATGAGCTAAAAGCGAAAGATGTAGCTTTTATGAATGTCCGAGACCAAATAACCGGCATTGGTTTTGGGACCAACAATGGGGGCCACAAGGGAACCATATACTTGGGAATCGACAATATTCAGGTCACCAAATTATAAATAATATATCTGTTTGTACAACATTCAATAGCTCAAAAGTTAAGTTAGTTTAAATTAACATAATCATATGATTAAAAAGGCTTTGAATTTAGTTACTTCCAGAGTCTCTATTTAAAGGCCGGAGTGAGTTGGGAATTATAATAAAAGGAGCTGAATTTATGAAGTTAAAGATTATAGCCATTATGACGGCCATCAGTGTTATTGCTGCGATGATAGTTTGGTCAGCGCCCCTCACGGAGAAAGCCATTCCAATTTATAGCGGAGCAGTTGCCGACAAGAACGCTAAAGCTCAATTAGAAGCGGAGCAAAAAGACACCCCGGAAGGACTACTGTTAGGCCTGGGCTTAACATTGCGCTCAAAGTCGCTAAACGTATATAGCTGTAGCTCCCCGGCGGAAGAGGTGTTCCGGTTTTATCTCGAAAAGTTAGGGGCTAAACAGCTTACGGAGTCAGTATACCCGTTAGATTTAGGATCGGGTGAAACTACTCAGGTGGATTATCATCTTAGCTTCCATGAACTCCGGGAAACCCTTGATTCTTCTTCCGGGATAGTATTATACCCCGGCAAGCTGGTAAAAAAAACACTGGCCGCTAATAGAAAACCCTATCAGCCTGACAAATGGGTTCAATGGGTCTCTTTCGAATGGAGCGTTAGGGAGAAAAATGGCGATTTAACCGGTTATGCGTTGATTGTTGACGACCGTTCTTTTTCGGAAGATTTTAAAAGCTACAAAACTAGAACCTGGATTGAGATCCACCGCCAGACTTATCAATCGGAAGACGAAAGCGATTATGGAGATGAATTCGACGCCGAAGTGGCCGCCAGGATCAAAACCATGAAACAACCCACCGAAAGGGAGCTGGGCGCGCCGGTTTACCCGGGTTCGGTATTTAACAAGGAAATATCAGCCGGGATGTCCTTAGGGGATGATGAGGTTTTTTATATATTTTTAACTAACGAGCCCCCGGCAAAGGTGGTTGCCTTTTATGAACAAAAACTAGGGAAAAAGGCAGCCAACAATGGCAGGAAATATATGATCGCCCTAAAAGGGAAATTACCCTATCCGGATGAAGGGATAGCCATTGAGCCGAATAACCTTGGCGGTTCTGCCAAGACGGTGATTGCCTTTAGAAAACTGCTAAAAAATAAAGTTGGTTCAAAGCTTGACTAATTCAAGATTAAAAATATAGAGGGGAATACATTAGATTCTTGAATAGCTGGTATAGTAAGTTTTCTTAAATGTTTAAAATCAAAAAAAGTTGTCCGAGTCTCCGGGCAACTATTTCTTTATTTTAGCCCCAAAAATAATGTACCCGTACTTATTCATCGTTATTTTTTTGTTTCCCTTTCAATTCCAATGTATCAGGCGTTACTGGTTATAATAAACTTGATTCAACATTTCATCGGTTACTTGGTAAAATTCTTAATCTTTAACTCCTTCAGTACCAGCGGAATGACGGGTTGGAGGAAGAAGCAAATAATAGTTGTTTTACCGATTCCTCCAAAGCTTCTAAAAAGAAGGATATCTCCGTCAAACTGTTATAACATCCAAAGCTAACCCTGACCATACCCGGAAGTATAGCTTGATCCTCCGGTTGAAAAGAAGTTTGACTAAGCCCAAGCAAATGTTTAACATAATTCCGGGCGCAAAAACAACCAGTCCTCAGGCCAATTCCATGCTCCGCTAAAGCCTCGGCCACTACTTGATGATGAAGCCCCTCAATATTAAAACTAATTACTCCAACGCGTTGGGTTAAGGATTCATTATAAACGGTTAAATGCGGTATTTTTTTTAAACCGAGCAAAGCCGCTTCGAGCAATTGCTGTTCGTGATTTATCAATTCATTCCAACCGATTTTCTTAAAAACTTTACAAGACTCGGCAATGGCTAACGCCCCAAAGACATTTGGCGAACCGGCTTCTTCGACATCCGGCGGATCAACCCAATAAATGTCCTTAGAATCGATAGCTTTAACGGTTCCTCCCCCTACCTGGCTGGGAGCCCCTTGATTAAAAAGCCATTTAGGGCCGACCAATACTCCGGATCCAAATGGCGCATACATTTTATGCCCGGAAAAAGCTAGAAAATCTAAATGGCGAGGATCAGTAGCGGGGCGGACCCGGATAGGCCGGTGCGGGACCAATTGAGCGGCGTCAACCAAAATCTTCGCCCCTACTGCGTGTGCCATTTCGGCTAAGGTATCGATTGGAGGAAGATATCCGGTAACATTAGAGGCTCCCGTGACCGCTAGGAGTTTAATATTCCCGCAGTTTCTTTTTAGGGCTGTCTCTAATTGGCCTAAATCAAGGAGGTTGTTTTTTAGCTCAATACAGATATTTTTCTGATTGAACCAGGGGAGTTCATTAGAATGGTGCTCCAGGCGCGTGTAAATTACCAATTCTCCCGGTAGATATGGGAGATAATGGCTGATTTTGTTAATAGAATCCGTAGTGTTTTTTGTAAAAATAACCACGTCATGGCTGGGGTCAGCGCTAACAAAATCGGAGATAGTTTTCCGGCTCTCCTCGTACCTACAGGTCAGATATTGCGATTTATAACCGGCTCCCCGATGAATGCTTGAATACCATAATCCTTCTTTGGCGATGAGCTTCATTACATCTTTAAATGGAGGGGTACTAGCCGCGTTATCCAAATTAAGGTAACGTTTTAACCCATATTTTGTTGGTACTTTTTGGTCAAATCCATAAATTAAACTGCTATAATCAGCCATGCGAAAGGCACCTCGCTCCATAGTATGAAAGGAAGCGCCAATCAGTGAAATTATTCTTTTAAGGCGGTAATGGTTTCATTTAAAGCCTTGGTTTGATCAAAACTGGAGAAGGGAAGATATTCAATTATTAAGCGGCCATTTTCGGTTCGAATGGTAAAATGTGATCCGGGTTTTAATTCAAAATGGCTTACTACTGTTCCGGGCAGGGCAAGTTGATTTTTTTCATCCAATTCTACTATGTATTCCAGTTTTCTCACCTCTTTGGAGCTATTATCTTCAAACTAAGCGGATATCTCTCAAGAAAACAAAGATTAATTTGGCTTTTCCTGTAAAAAAATTAAGATTAGTATAACCTACATTGGAACTGCTGGTAGTTAAAATGAAAACTTCCAAACTTTTTGTGGTTTTATCCGCATATAGCTGGGCAAATTATTTTTAGGTTAAAAAGAAAGGAGGGAAAAAGAATGGGTACCGGTCAAAGAAGTAATACTTACGTTATCAAACAGGCGGCTCAAGCCCTTAACAACATGAAGTATGAAATCGCCAAGGATTTAACTTCAGCCCAGATAATCGATACTGCGCCGATTGTCGGAGATTACTGGGGCTATATGACCTCTAAAGATTGCGGTCATGTGGGTGGACAAATGGTTAAGAATATGATTCAGGCTGCCGAGAGGTCCTTGTCCCAACAGGCGGTAGCTAGTGTCCAAACTGGTTTTAATGCCGGGCTTGGTTATCAAAAAACGAATGACACTGTTCAGAACCTCTCCAATTTAAATCTTAACAGCTTAGACCAGAGGTATTAGTAATTATAGGGCGAGTTCTCTCGCCCTTTCTTTTTTTCTAAATTTTAACCTCCCGGCAGGAGATTAATGCCAGAATAGCGAAAATAGACTTATTATGTATCATGGCGCCCGAATGAGTTATACTACGCCACAATATTTGTTTTGTGTCCGGTAGTATAACTATTTGTTTGGATTGCATAGGTTTTTGATAAGGGAGGTTTATCAATGGAAAAAGCAGAAATCGGGATTTTTGGCGGTTCGGGATTCTATTCTTTACTGGAAAATGTTCAAGAGGTTTTGGTTGAAACCCCTTATGGAGCGCCTAGCGATAAAATCGCCATTGCTGAGATTGCCGGTAAGCGAGTCGCTTTTTTGCCAAGGCACGGAAAACAGCACCAATATCCGCCGCATCTGATTAATTATCGCGCTAATCTTTGGGCGATGAAAAGCTTGGGAGTAAAACAAATTATCGGTCCCTGCGCGGCTGGTAGCTTACAAGCTAATGTTAAACCTGGTGAATTTGTAGTAATTGACCAATTTGCGAACCGGACCTGGGGCCGAAAAGATACCTTTTTTGAAGGACCGATTACCAGGCATTTACCCGCAGCTGAACCCTATTGCGCCCGGATGCGCAAAGTGGCGATTGCTAGCGCTAAAAAAATGGGGATTACCGTGCATGAAAACGGAACGGTAGTAGTGATCCAAGGACCTCGTTTTTCAACCAAGTCAGAGAGTAGAGAGTATAGCAAAAACGGTTGGGAAGTAATTAATATGACCCAATACCCTGAAGGATGGTTGGCGCGGGAGCTGGGGATCTGCTATGTAAATATCGCTTTGATAACCGATTACGATGTGGGATTGGAAGGCAATCCGGAGATTAAACCGGTAACCCATGAAGAGGTTCTCAAGGTCTTTAACACTAACAATGATAAGTTGCGCAGTTTATTATTCGCGATGATCGAAAACCTTAAGGATGATCCGGAATGCTCCTGCAAGGAACATTTAAAAGAAGGGGTATAGATGCCGGAACGGGTTATCGATGGTTAAGGTGATAATTACTTCAATACTGCCTTATAAGGATGATAATATACTAACTTAAAGGAATTGCTAATGGTTACTAATAACACGAATTATTTAAAAGGACTCATAAAGAATAGTAAATCGCATAAACTAAATAAAAACCCAGCACATTGGTGGTAAACCTGTGCCTGAACAAGAGGGCGCGGAGCTGGCGGCGGAAGATCTGGAAATTCGCATACCTTGTTTATTCTCAGTTATATATGAACTCTGTAGTTTGTGGGAAGATGGGCGTTAAACCTGCGCCTCATTTTGTAGTTAGTAAGTCCGTTCATTATGATTGGTTATTAGAATAAAATCCGGCAATATGCCGGTTTTTTAATATTATTTTTTATGACTTTAATTTATTTTTAAAATTCACGAAAGAACTTTAACAAATCCGTGAAAACAAGTAATATTAAATAGAGCCTATGATGGAGGTTTTGAATGGAACAGTTTTTGGAGATGTTATCTCACTGGAGCGACCCTGAATTTTTGACCCGCTATCGGAATTATCTTGTGCTTACCGTTTTTTTATATTGTTTTTTTGAAGTGATTTTCCCTCCACTTCCTGGAGATTCCTTATTAATTTTAAGCGGTTCGATATCAGGCCTGTCCGGTGTTAATCCCACGGCTATTATTATCAGCGCTTCATTGGGGACGTTTGCTTCTTCGGCCTTATTATACCTCCTTGGAACAAAAATGGAGAAGGCCTTGTTAAATTCATCCAAATATTCACAATTGTTGGATTCCAAAATGTTCCACAAGATGGAAAAATGGTTTCAAAGATATGGTTTTTGGACGATTTTACTTAGCCGGTTTATTCCGGTCGTCAGATCGGGTATCATCTTAGCCGCCGGTATGGTTAATATGAAAAAGAGTAAATCTCTTTTAGCGGTTGGCGTTTCGATTATCATTTCCACTACTATCTTTGTGATGAGCGGTAGGTTTTTAGGGCGAAATTGGCGGAGGTTACCGGAGTTTTGGCACGAACGGATTAAAATTGCTTTGCTGGTGTTATTATGTTTATTCATTTTATATTTGATTTTGAATCAATGTTGCAAACTATTTCGAATCCAAAAACAGAAACCTCGGGAGCAAAATGAGTAAAAAAGCCAAGCCCATATATTGCTGCGAAAATTGCGGGCACCAAGAACCTAAATGGGTGGGATGTTGTCCGGCCTGTAAAGAATGGGGTACCCTTCTGGAAGAAGAGGAGCCCGTCGAGGAGCTGGCTAATTTAAGCAGTTTTCAGGCTCCTCAGATTCTTAATCAGGTAAAAACCAGTGATTCGATCCGCCTTACCACCGGGATCGGGGAGTTTGACCGCTTACTGGGAGGCGGACTGGTAGCGGGTTCGGTTTTGCTGTTAGTGGGCGATCCGGGCATAGGCAAGAGTACGCTCAGTTTGATTATAGCCGGAAATGCCGCGCGTGAGGGAACCGTTCTTTATGTAAGCGGAGAAGAATCTTCCGAACAAACCAAGATCCGTGCCGATCGGATGGGCGCTTTCCCGGATGGTTTATATGTGGTATCCGAAACCAATTTGGAATTGGTCAAGAAACATTTTGAAGCCCTGAAGCCCAGATTGATTATTATCGATTCAATTCAATCCTCCTTTTTAAACAAACTTCGTTCAACTCCCGGTTCGCCGTCCCAAATCAAAGAATGTACCTTGTTTTTGATCAAAATTGCCAAGCAGGAAAATGTCCCCATAATCTTAGTGGGTCAGGTCACTAAAGAATCGGAATTGGCCGGGCCTAGAGTATTGGAACATTTAGTTGACACAGTCGTTTACTTAGAAGGGAACCGGACTCAAAGTTTGAGAGTGGCCCGGGCTGTCAAGAATAGATTTGGGCCTACTGAAGAAGTGGCTCTGTTTGAAATGACTGGCTCTGGCCTGATTGAAGTTAATAACCCCTCCGAATATTTACTGGAAGGCAGAAATCAAACTATGCCCGGATCGGTGATTGTGGCCAGCGCCAGAGGGAGTAGGCCGATATTTACTGAGATTCAAGCCCTGGTGACTGAAACAGCCGAAGGGATTCCACCGCGGCAAATTGCCATCGGTGTAGACCGAAACCGGCTTTTGCTGGTGACGGCGGTTATTCAACGTTGGTTAGGCGAACGATTGACTAATAAGAATATTTTTGTTTCGATCGCCGGGGGCCTTGAATCAGGCGACCCAGCCCTTGATCTGGGAATTGCCGCTTCGATAATTTCTTCAATTCGAGGTATAACTTTTAGTTCCAAATTATTTTGGATCGGCGAATTGACTCTTTCGGGAGAAATTCGCCTGGCGCCAGGTTTTGAACGGCTTGTTAGCGAAGGAAATAGGTTGGGATTTGAACAATGTGTTTTAGCCAAACATTTTAAGTTAAAAGAGTCTACCCTCAAAGTATATGGTTTAGGGCATTTACGTGGTTTACCGGCCCTGGCGCCGGAGATTAGCCGTAAAGATCCCGGTTGATAACGGAGGTTCGAATTATGGGTGATCGAGAACATAGGCAAGAGGAGCTTTTTAAAGTTTTAAAGATGGTGGCTCCGGGTACTACTCTTTATGAAGGGTTGGAAAATATTCTTAGGGCCAAAACTGGGGCATTAATAGTTGTTTCCGACGCTGAGAATATTTTGAAGTTGGTTGGAGGAGGGTTTAGAATTAACTCGGACCTCGAACCATCCAGCCTTTATGAATTAGCCAAAATGGATGGGGCAATCGTGCTCTCTTCGGATGCAAAAAAAATACTAGTGGCTAATGCTCATTTAACCCCCGATCATCTAATCCCGACTTCGGAAACTGGCACTAGGCACCGTACTGCTGAAAGGATGGCGATCCAAACCGGGGAGTTGCTGATCGCCATCTCTCAAAGGCGGAATGTAATAACGCTATATAAAGGCGATCAACGGTATGTTATCAGGGAGATAGGCACTGTTTTGGCTAAGGCCAATCAAGCCTTACAAACTTTGCAAAAATATAAAAGCGTTTTGGAACAAGCATTGTTGAACCTTTCAGCTTTAGAATTTGAAAATTTAGTTACCCTTTCCGATGTCGCCACGGTGGTTCAAAGGGCTGAGATGGTAAGCAGGATTGCGGATGAGATTAGGTTATATATTTGTGAATTGGGTACCGAGGGCCGATTGGTCAGTATGCAACTAGAGGAACTGATGGTAAATATCGAAGATGACGGGTTGTTGGTTTTGAGAGACTATGTCTCCGGTGACCACGATATGGTAATTAATATTAAAGAAACCTTATCAATTTGGGATGATGATGAATTGTTAGATTTAAACGCCTTGATCAAATTGTTAGGCTATCCGAATGGAACGACGCCGGATTTATCGGTTACCGTCCGAGGCTTCCGGTTATTGAACAAGATACCCCGTTTGCCCTTCCCGGTGGTTGAAAATTTGGTCAAGACTTTTGGCGAGCTTCAAAAAATTTTGGAGGCTTCAACTGAGGAATTGGATGAGGTCGAAGGTATCGGCGAGGCTCGCGCCAGAACTATTAAAGATGGTTTGAGAAGACTTCGGGAACAGATTTTACTCGATCGCCATTATTATAATCGACCGATTTAAAAATAACCGTTGACAAAGATATTAAAAACTGTTAAAATATTTAACTTGACTTAATTTCATCCTCATTATATAATATTAGTGTGATTTGTTTAGGGGGATTGAAATGTTTAACATCGGCGACAAAGTAGTATATCCGATGCATGGGGCGGGGATCATTGAGGGGATAGAAGAAAGAGAAATTTCCGGGGAAAAGCTCAACTATTATGTGATCAAACTTCCAATGGGCGAAATGAAAGCAATGATTCCAATGCATAAGGTAGACGAAGTTGGATTACGTCAGATAATTAACGAGCAGGAGATTCTGAAAGTTTTTGATGTTTTAAAGCATGAAACCTCGAATATGCCTATGAATTGGAACCACCGTTACCGGATTAATCTAGAGAAAATAAAGAGCGGTAGTATTTTTGAAGTAGCTGAAGTAGTACGGAACTTGGCAAGCCGCGACCGTCAAAAGGGGCTTTCCACCGGCGAAAAAAAGATGCTTGAGAATGCTAGGCGCATTCTCCTAAGCGAATTGGTGTTGGCTAAAAATGTTGCCGAAACTCAAATGGAAGAAATCTTGGATGGTTATTTAAGTTAACTTTTTATTCCTGGGAAAGCCCGGTATTGTTACCGGGCTTTTTTGTTTTGCCTTTAGATAATTTTGCCTAGTGATAACAATTTAAATTATCTCTTTAAGTGGATAAATTTAGAAATATGGGCAATACTAATACTAGTTAGCGAAGGAAAGGGTGAATCGGATTTGCGCCGAAGATGGAGTTTTTTTTGGCTACTTAGTTGGATTATGTTCGCCTTAGCGGTAACGTGGTTTTTTAAACCGGCGGTTTTTAGTTGGCATTATTGGTCGATTATTCCCTTTATTGGTTTAATTATAGGCCAAACCATCTATAATAGCGGAATGGTACTAATGGACAAATGGGTGGCTAGAATTAGTAGCCAAGATTTTGTGATTAGGGTTACCACTTTTTTGATTGGTTTATTTGTAGCAACTTTATTGATAATCGCTTCTGATCCGATCATGGAATTGTACGATTTGGCCCATAGGTCAGTATTTATATTTACATTATTAATAACCTGCTCAAGTTTTTTTATGTTTCTAGCCTCAACTAAAACGGGGGAACTGGCAGAGTTATTTTTTAGTCCCGGACAACGCACTGAACAAAAAATCAGCTCCGGAAGGGATCTTTTAAAAATTCTCGACACTAGCGCCATTATCGATGGACGAATTGCGGATTTATGTAAAACCGGCTTTTTAGAAGGGGTCTTAATTATTCCCCATTTCGTACTAAACGAACTCCAGAAAATCGCGGATTCTTCAGATCCGTTACGTCGGAACCGGGGGCGGCGGGGCTTGGATATTTTGAATAAAATCCAGAAAGAAAATCAAGTCTCAGTTAGGATTTTTGATATGGATTATGAGGATTTGGCAGAGGTGGACACTAAGTTGCTTCGGTTAGCCAGGGAACTTGAAGCTAAAGTAGTCACTAATGACTTTAATCTAAACAAGGTAGCCGAGTTATACGGAGTAGAAGTGCTAAACATTAATGACCTTTCCAATGCAATCAAGCCGGTGGTTTTACCGGGGGAAGAGATGATAGTCCATGTTTTGCGTGACGGTAAGGAATATGGACAGGGTATCGGGTATTTGGAGGATGGAACGATGATTGTGGTCGAAGGCGGTAAAAATTATATCGGTTTAAACATCGAAATTTTAGTAACTAGTGTCCTTCAGACTTCTGCGGGAAGGATGATCTTTGCCAAACCAAAGGATTATCTAGTTTCCAAAGCGACTTCTTTATAAGGCTGAAATGAGTTCCGCCTGTATTTATTTTTTTTAATCCGTGTTAAATCGGTGTAAATCCTGTCTGGAATAAGGTTATTATGACAGGATTAACAGGATTTTTTTATAATAACTTACACTATTATCACGCCTAGATGGCGTTTTTTGTTTATGTGGAGGAAAAATCGGACGAAAAATGAATATTTAAGTAATTGAGCGAGTTTCATAATTACAAAAATTTATCTTCGCATGTATAATGTAGGTTTTATTTTAGCTATCAATATATTGTATGCGAAGCCGGATAAAAGGAATTATGAAACCGCCTAAATTAGTAATGGATAAGTCGTATTCCCTATATTGATGGAGGATTTAATGGTCGAATCTTTTGAGGTTGGCGCGGTTATTCCGGCAGCGGGGAGCGGCCGGAGAATGAACGCCTCAGTGAATAAAATTAGCTTGCCCTTACTGGGGCATAGTGTTTTGGAACGCACCCTGGAAACGTTTTTGGCCTCAGAGCTTATTGCAATAGTAGTTTTAGTGGTTAAACCGGAGGAAAGGGACGACATTCAAAGTCAAACAGCAGGGATTAGGGGGAAATTCGGCAAGGAAGTCGCCTTGGTTGACGGTGGTGAAGAACGCCAGGAATCGGTGGCCAATGGCCTTGAATACTTAAGGCGATGGACAGGCTGGAACGACCGGACGCGGTTAGTGGCAATCCACGATGCGGCCCGGCCGCTTTTGACATCGGAATTATTGTATCAATCCCTAATGGCTGGATTTGAATATAAAGCGGTTGGAATAGGGGTTCCGCTGAAAGATACCATCAAGCACGTGGATCTTAATGGAATGGTGATTGGGACTCCGGATCGTTCAAGCTATTGGGGGATTCAGACCCCGCAGGTTTTTGATTTGAATTTATTGTTCTATTGTTACCAAAAGGTGAAATCATCCGGGATCATATTTACAGATGACTGTAGTGTGGTTGAGTATTGTGGGCATCCGGTTAAGCTAATTCCTGGTTCATATGAAAATTTGAAGATTACGACTCCCGAAGATTTAATATTGGCGGAAGCGATTTTAAGGAGGAGAGAGGATGCGAATCGGTCAGGGTTTTGATGTCCACCGGCTGGTTTCCGGTAGGCGGTTGATCTTAGGCGGAGTGGAAATCCCTTGCGAAATGGGTTTGCTGGGGCATTCCGACGCCGATGTATTGATCCATGCAGTGATGGATGCCTTATTAGGAGCGATTGGCGCCGGTGATATCGGAGGCCACTTTCCCGACAGTAATCTTAAATTTAAAGATATTGACAGTATGATCCTTTTAAAACAAGTCCTAACACTAATCAATCACCATGGTTATCAAATTGCCAATATTGATGCGACGATTATTGCGGAGCGTCCCAAGTTGGCGGGGTATATTCCCCAAATGAGGGAAAGGATTGCGAATCTTGCTGGAATTGAGGTTTCGCAAATTAATATCAAAGCGACAACGACTGAAGGGTTAGGTTTTCCCGGCCGGGGCGAAGGGATTGGGGCATTGGCCGTAGCCCTAGTGGAAAAGTTTCTAATTCCTGTCTCTTGAAAATCATTTTTGAAGGGTGTATCATATCAGTTAACAGTTTAAAGTTCATTTTAGTAAAGGGCGATAAGCAATGCTTGAAATCGATGACGCCGGCGGCGGTTGTTTTATCGGACCGGAAGTATTAGTGATTCATCGTTTGGAAACCAAAGAAGCCTGGTATTTGATTATTCCACCACAGATTATTGAGCGGGTCGAATATGCGACTAAGGCTTTAAAAAGGGCTTTTAAGGAATTAGGGATTGATACCTGGGAACCGGTGCGCTTATGCCGAGGTGAAATTTTTGACCCGTTCCAAAAGTATTTGGAGGAACGGAATTATCAAGTTGTCCGGGAGAAAGTATCATCCGCTACGGATGAGCTTGCTGAAACAAAATTTATGGATATTCTTTGTTCGTATGGATTTCCCAGGGAATTAGTGTTAGAGCAGAGGAATTATCATAAGTTCTATGAAATGGTCGCGTTTTGGTATTATAGCCGGGAGAGCCAAAAGGGAGGCCTTCGTAAATCGCGGTTACAACCTCCTTACCGGGCCAGAAGAATTGCTCAAAAGTATCCCCATCTCTTTCGGTTAATCTTTAAAGAAGAGGTTGCCGGATAAGATATTTAAAAACATTTATTATAAAATTAAAGCATATATTACCCCCGAAAGGGGGTTTCTTTTTTGAGTGAAGCTAATTTGCGTTTCGAGTTAAATTTTTGGTTGCAAATCATGGGAGATCATGCCCGGTTCATCAAAACTTCATTATTAGCCGACAATAGTAACTTAGTGATGGTTGCCACTAATTTTATCCAGCTGTTCGATAAGTTCTTGGATAAGATTCGGCAGGGAAATGGCATTGAGCCGGGAGGGGAATTGATTAATGAGATTACCGACGGGGTAATAAGTTTTAGGGAGTTTAAACGGGAACTGCTTTCCGATCGATTGCGGAATCTCCCAGTAACTTCGTTGGCGCCGACATTTTATAATCATATGTTGAATAAACTCGAAGGATTTTTAGCTGTGCTAACAATAGGTAGACCGGAAGGCTTGGCAAAAGAGAATGTTTTAGGAGAACATTTGTTATGGACTTTGGATGCTTCCGGTCATGCTGCGGCGCTAGCTAGTGATTTGGATAAAGTGGAATACGCTTTGCGCGCTGAAGCCGGGTTTTTTTTAACCCGTTTCGATGGGTTGTATATCAAGGCGGTTGAATTGACGGGTTTATATCGGAGTAATCCACCGGCAGTCCAATCGGTTTTAGAATCTTATAATTTTGAAATTGTTAAGGTGATCCAAGATTTTATGGGATATCTCGAAGAACTTAAGGAAAAAGTCCTTAAGGATAGGGTGTTAAGCAGGTTATCGCCTTTGATTCCCGATCATATGTACCGGGAAGAATGTTATTATCTGCATAAAATAGCCAGGTTCCAACCAGGGATGCTTAAACCGGATTGCGATCCGGGACGGCCCAGGGTGGAACAAAGGTAAATCAGGTACCGACTTAAGTGTAAAACGATTATTTGGATGAAGTTTTTAAGGACCATCGAGTCACCTACTATTCGGGTGGCTTGACTGGTATTAGATTAGAAGTTTTTACTCCTGTAAAAGTTTGAAATAATTTCCTGTTTATCTTCAGCTCCTCTAGGCTTATATTGAGCAGTCCGTTGATTGTATCAGTACGTCAATCTATTTAAGATTTTGGGGTCTAGACCGATTTTGGTTCGGGATCTGAGGCAACGGAAGAAATTTCGTTAAATGTTTCTGCAATCTGATCCTTTATTAAAACCAGGTTTTGATAGACTATTACTATTGAACATTACTTCGATCAAATATACATTTTACATTATTTAAAGAGTTGTAATTAAATTAAAAATGGGTTAAATTTAATTATAGTGAATCGAATCTTTGAATATAACTTATGTTTTAATATATTTCCTTAACTGGATAGATGATTTATGATAGCATCTACAGAAACGTATTTCTGGTTATAAGAGGATTATCCTAATTAAAAAATCGAGATGACTTTTTATCTATGAACTAATTGGTATGGGAACCAACCAATATCCAAAAAGAGGTGAAGGATGTACCCTCTGGTTATTGTTGAAGATGAGCCGATTTTACTCAATGGTTTGGCTAAACTGGTTGAAAAGGCAACCCCTGATTTTCAAGTGGTGGGAAAGGCCGGGGATGCAAGTGAGGCTATTGAATTAATTACAACTATGGCCCCGGTACTGGTAATCACTGATATTAGAATGCCTAGAATGGACGGATTGGAGTTGAGTTCTTGGATCAGGGACCACCAACCGGAGATTAAGGTGATCATCGCCTCGGGGTATTCCGATTTTTCCTATGCCCAACAAGCGATTCGATTGGGCGTGGTTGACTTCTTATTAAAACCGGTAAAATCGGAGGAGTTGTCTAAAGCCCTGGAAAAAGTGAAGGGGTTAATCGATGAACGCATTTTTCCCTACGCCGAATTGGCCCTTGAACCTGAAATTTTCAATCAATTTGAAGAATTAATCCAGGCCCTCCAATTACTTGATTCGGCGAAAGCGGCCAATAAGTCTGTTTTACTCTTGACAATGCTCTCCAAAGGGGAAATTCAAACTTGGCATTTTGATTTACAGATAGCGGCCAATATTTTACGGAACATTCAAAAAAGATTTCCGGAAATAGAGATTACCTCTGATATCGAGTGGGTTGACGGTTTATTTGCCTTAACTCCCGAACCTAAACAACTGATTGAATATCTCAAAGCACAGATTAATAAATTTATTCATAAAATTACCGACAAACGTAATTCAATAGGGCGTCAAGCGATTATAAAAGCCAAAGAATTCATTGATCAAAATTATGCTTCCGAAATTAGTCTCAAGGAGGTAGCAGACTCTGTATATCTGAATCCAAGTTACTTTAGTCAATTATTCAAAGAAACCACCGGTGAAAACTTTATTAATTACTTAACGAAAGTAAGAATTGAAAGGGCAATGGAATTGCTGAAGCAATCCGATAATAAAATTTACGAAGTCGCTCAAGCAGTGGGATATACAGACCAGGCGTACTTTAGCCGGATTTTCAAACAGGTTGTCGGATTAAATCCTGCCGATTATCGGAGATGTTTGGGGATATGATTGGGAGAGCGACAACTTTCAAGAATCTCCGTTTATTCAATTACCTTACTAAAAATTCAATCCGGAGACGTCTTTTTATTTATTTTACTTTATTAATCCTCCCGGCGATAATTTTATTGGGATCGGTTTCATATTTGATTGCTACCTATGTCTTGAAAGAAAATATTACCCAGAGTTCAGGACAGGTCGTAAATCAGGTATTATTACACCTCGAATTGTATCTCCGCCAATATCAACAATATTCTTTATCAGCATTGGGAAACCAATTTGCCCAGAAGTTTTTATCGGTCAATTCAAACGATTTGAAAGAGCTACGTTCATATTCGATACAGGTTGACCAGTTTTTAATCAATCCGATTTTTACCGGACGTCATGAAATTGAAGGAATTTACCTGGCAGGGCCAGATGGTAGGGTTACGGCTTTCGATAAAAGAAAAAACCGGTCGGAACTCTATTTTCATCCAGGGGTCCTAGAAAAACTTCCTTGGTTGGATAAGGTCCCACCGGATGGTTCAATGTTGGTGAGTGGGGTTTATTTCAAAGATCATGATTCAGAGCTTCCGGTTATTTTATTGGCTCGCCGGATTCCCGATCCAACCAACCCCGCTAGAATGCTTGGTATTTTTTGGGTTGAATTGAATCTCCAAAAAATTCAAGAGATCTGTCAACCGGTCCGATTAGGGAAATCAGGTTATTTAACTATTATTGATGATTCCGGTAAAGTAATTTACCATCCGGCCACCGATTACTTGGGCAAATTATTGCCTTTTCAATTTGTAAACCGTATTTTAAAGTCTGATTACGGACATTTTTATAGTGATATTAGAGATTACGGATATTTTTATAGTGACGTGGAAGCAGTCCGTTCCTTAATCATTCATAATACTTCAAAAGATACCAAATGGCATCTGGTGGCAGTAGTTCCTTTTCATGAAATTGCCGGTGGAATTTTACGATTGAAGAACATCACCATATTAATGGTTGTTTTGTGGGGGATCGCTACTTTATTGTTATCAGGCACTTTTGCCGCCGGTATCACTAAGCCCATTGAAAGACTCCAACAAACCATGGAAGAGGCCTCCCGGGGTTATCTCGAAGGAGTGGTTCCGGTGGGGAGCACCGATGAGATTGGTAAACTAACTCAAAATTTCAACCGGATGCTTAAAAAGATCCAAACCTTAATCATTGACAATTATACCTCCAAAATCCGTAAAGCTAATGCCGAATCTAAACAGCGCCATGCCGAACTCCGCGCCCTTCAAGCTCAAATAAATCCGCATTTTCTTTATAACACTTTGGGAACCATTAGTTCCCTGGCGATGTTGGAAGGGGTCGACTCGATCAGTCGGATGGCTGAAGCCCTTAGTGAGTTTTTCCGTTATTCAATTCATAAGGATGAAATAATGGTGACATTACGGGACGAGTTGGCGCAGGTGGAACGTTATTTCACCATTCAACGGATTCGATACGGCGAGCGTATTTCCCTGGAGATCGACATCCCCGAATCAATATTAGACCAATCTTTAGTAAAGTTAACTTTACAACCCTTGGTAGAGAACGCTTGTATCCACGGATTGGAATCAACCGGCCAGGGGAAGATCAAAATTTATTCCCGGTTCGAGAGTGAAAAGTTATTGATTATGATAGCCGACACCGGTGTAGGCATTGGCGAAACCGATCTGCTGAAAATTCAAGCTGCGTTGGAACATCCGGAATCAGCGAAAGAGGTGGAAACCCAATACGGGATCGGTTTACGAAATGTTCAAGCCAGGTTGAAACTGCATTATGGAACGGAATATGGATTAGAGATTGAAAGTGAAGAGGGAGCAGGAACAACGGTGATTTTGAAGATTCCTTATCAACGAGGAAATTAACTTATAACTTAAAGAGTCGCTCTATTGATCCAAGTACTCAATTGACTAAGCCGGCATGCTTCAAATTTCAAATCAATAACTCCCTTATAACTATGGTAAATCCGCCGGGTGTTTTACACGGCGGATTTTTTGAAAAACCGGAAATTGTAATGGACTAACAGCTTTCTTTAAAATTAAAGATTTTCTCAAGAAGTTTGCATCTGCGTTTAGCTTTCTATTATCTGGTCATAAGGCCTTGGAAACTCCAATCTCAATAAGTTTATTGTCTTTATAGGCCATAATAGCGGTGGCGTTAAGCCCCGGAGCTGGGTCATAAAATTTAATAATCTTCTCGTCATTGGCAGTCTGCTCTTCGGTTTCGACCAGTCGATGTTTAAACCGATATCCCGGAGATATTGTTTCAAAAACGAACCGGCGTCGTTCTCATTAGGGAACCCATTAGGAACCCTCAAGGTAGTAATACTCGACTCCGGGGGAAAAGTCTCAATTTTCAGTATACCTCCGCCGGAAAAGGAAAACTGAGTGACCCCATACTTATTACCGTCAAAGGTATCGGTAATCTTTCCTTCGTAATCAACCGGATCGTTGAAGAGCTTAATGGCATACTGATAGAGTTGACCCTGCTCTATGATTTTTCTCCAATTAGAAATCCAAGGATCTTGCGTGACCTCTTGACTGTTTTCATTTATCTCGCCTCCATAAACAAGCTCGGTAGGTCCAGTCAAATAAGTTACCAACCAAATTAAGATTAAACAAGACCCCATTATTACAAAAACAAATTTTAATCTGACAGGGCTATTATGCGATAGCATTTGGTTCTCCATAAGTTAATTTTGGAACTTAGCAAAGATGTTGACAGATAGACATAAAAGCAAGAAGAGGCCACCTGAAATAATTAATTTGAAGTTTTTCATAATTATCCTCCCTTTACCAAAAAATTGCTACAAATTTAATGGAAAATCTTGGCGCAATAAATAGAGTCAATCCATGCTAGATAATAACAAGTCAAAACATTGTTTTCCAATCCTTTATATATTTCTCTATTTTAAAAAAATTCCTTTCACGTAGGAATTTTTTCACTATTAAATTGAAATAAATTTTGATGATAACTTTTCCATCCTTGAACCATGGATGGAAAAGGGCAAATTGTAGTTTTCAAAAAGGATTATCACCTTTCATAACAACCGGGAAAGATCGTTTAGCTTAAACAGGCTTCCACCTTGCCGTCCGGCCTCGTCTAAAAAAAACTAAATAAACTCCAAGAAATATAAATCTTATCTACTATGTTGGTTTGTCAATTGAACTTATAATAAAGCTAAGATGAATATTTAGGATGAGACATTTTCAAGCAATTGCGGCGGTGAATTTACAACCTCGTTTTTCATCTTGTTATTCCCATTGAAAGCTTTCCGTTTAAAAAATGATTGCAAGATTATAAGTGTGTCGCTAATTCTTGCAACAGAGTGAAATGTTTTTTGTGATCGAAAAGATAGCCGGTGTCGGCAATTTTTTGCTGGAACGGTCATTCTTGTCCCGAATTAAAGTCTATTATCAAATTTTGATTTTAATAGTGATAATGGTGGTTTTTTTATAGATTCAAGGGAATAAGGGGCTTGAAATCATTACAACATGCATCAAACAGCGCTTCGCGTTTTTGATCAAAACTTACGCGGCAGGCCGAAATTTCCGGCGCCAAACTATACCTGGAACAAGTAAAAGTGACTAGATAATGAGAGCATGATCAATGC
This sequence comes from Bacillota bacterium, assembly GCA_023415835.1. Taxonomy (GTDB): domain Bacteria; phylum Bacillota; class UBA4882; order UBA8346; family UBA8346; genus JAAYHS01. The sequence continues at coordinate 5,687 of JAEZJK010000082.1, read as the reverse complement.
TATTACAGCGGTAGCGGCTATTTCCGAAGAGACCATGGCCGGCGCCGAAGAAGTGTCAGCCACCACTCAGGAACAAAGCGCTTCGGTAGAGGAAGTGTCGGCTTTGGACGATAACCTGTCGCAGGTGGCCGGAGAGCTTCAAAAAGCTGTCGCCGTGTTTGACACCGACCCTCAAAAGTTAACGGGATTTATTAAATCTTGGGTTAAATTTAAAACCAGCTGAAAAATAGAATTGGATAAAGGAGCGAGCGAATTGGCGGACAGAAAGTATAAAGTAGTGAGCGATTTACTCGGGGCAATGACCCTTGAGGAAAAAATCGGACAGCTGTTTGTCTTTGGATTGAACGGGAGCCAGCTAACCCCGGATTTAGTTAAAGCGATTACCAAATTGAATTGTTCCGGAATCCGGGTCACACCAAACTCCCGCATTTTCGCCCGATACAAAAGACCGGGTTCGACTGCTGAAGGGCCGGTGGTTCGGCAACCGAAAGGCGTCGCTAAAGATTTCAAAAATGAAGTCCCTGCCCCCTACCTGACTTTACAGGAATACGCCACAGTTTTGAATCAATTAAAAACGATCGCTGTCAATCGTCCCCATGGGATTCCGGTACATATCGTCCTGGATCAGGAGGGAAACGGCAGCGCCGACTTATCAAGGGGAGGGATTCATTTTTTCCCTCACCCGATGGGTTTAAGCGCCTCGGGAGATCCGGATCTGGTTTACCGGGTAGGAAGGGGTTTGGCAACGCAGATGTTGGCTGTCGGGGTACAGATGATCCACTCGCCGGTGTTGGATGTGAATCTTAACCCGTTAAACCCGGAGATTGGAACCCGCAGTTATTCGGATAACCCGTCTAAAGCGGCGGAATATGCCGTTCAAACCTTAAAAGGTTTCAGGGATGGAGGGCTTATCGCAACCGCCAAGCATTTTCCGGGCCGGGGCGACTCAACCGCCGACGCTCATTATGATATTCCCAGAATCGATAAATCCCGGGAACAGTTATGGCTCGAAGATTTACTTCCCTACCGGGAATTGTTACCCCAGGGTTTACCTGCCATAATGCTCGCGCATACCATTTATCCGGCTTATGACGATCAAAATATTGCCACAATATCACCAAGTATCATTCAAGGCTTGATCCGAAAGGAACTGGGATTCAAAGGAGTAATTACTACCGACTCGATTACCATGGGCGCGGTGGAGAAACAATACCCGATTCCGCAAGCCTGCGTAATGGCGGTGAAAGCCGGGGTCAACCTGATTCTCTTAAAGGATGAAAACTGGTTGCGGGAAGAAGCGTATCAGGCGGTTTTAAATGCGGTTAAATCAGGAGAAATCAAGGAAAGCTGGATCGACGGACTGGTGGAAACCACTCTTAAAATGAAGGTGGATTACGGCCACTTCCATGACGGCGGCTTGGTGGACGTAGAACGTATCCCGGAAAGAGTGACCTCAAATCATGAACTGGCCGATTTGGAGCGGGAAGCTGCCGTACGTTCGGTATTGATACTCCGGGATCGGGAGCATTTATTGCCTTTGGCCAAGGGTCGCAAGGTGCTCCTGGTGGAGCAGATTTTCCCAACCCAATTGGATGCGAATGATTCCAACTGTCATCCCGGTATGCTCTGGGAAGAGATGCTCAAATTATCGGATCAAGTAATGATGGTCGATACCGACTTGGCTCCCGAAGAAGTGGACCGGCGTCGGGTAATGGCCCGGGTTGGGGAAGCGGATTTGATTGTTGCGACCAACTATTACGTTCGGGCTAAACAATGCGGAAAGGACTTTATTAGAGAGTTGGTTAAATTGGGCAAGCCGGTGGTTGTCATTACCAATACTCCATACACTTTCGGAGATGATCCCGAATTTTCCACCGTAGTATTGACCTTTTCGCCGGAGCGGCAAGGACTGCGGGCGGTAGCCAGGTTGCTCTACGGTGAGTTGCAAGCAACGGCCCGATTGGAGGTTAAACGGTGAGAGACTTAGTGAGTCGAATCAAGGATGAAGGAATTAAAGGCCAGGCGGAATATACCCGGTTTGAACTACCTTCGTACGAATATTACCATCAAGCTATCCAAGGGGTATTAGCCAAGATTGATGGTAATCTGGAGATTTTTAAAGACAAAGTCCCGGCTCCGGCCAGTCGGAATCTGGTTTACGAAGCGATTGACAATACTTATTGGACTTCTTCCTTTTGGTCCGGGATGTTATGGCTGGCTTATGAAATCACCGGCGCCGCCAAGTATCGCCAGGTGGCTGAGGAGCAATTAAAACTCCACCAAAATCGGTTGGAAGAACAAGTCAACATCAATACCCACGATCTAGGCTTTTTGTACACGCTTTCTTGCGTAGCTGCTTTCAAACTGACCGATAACCAACAAGCAAAGAACTTGGCGTTAACCGCAGCCAAACATTTGACGGCCCGTTATTGGGAAAAAGCCGGGATCATTCAGGCCTGGGGCACAATGGATAATCCGGAAGAACAGGGCCGGATGATCATTGATTGTTTATTAAATTTACCCCTTCTTTACTGGGCCTCGGAAGTAACCAACATTACCGGTTATCGTGAGATTGCTTATAATCACGCATGTCAAAACGTCCGTCACATTGTGCGCGAGGATGCTTCGACTTTTCACACTTTTTATCTTAATACCGAGACCGGCCAACCAATCGGCGGCAAGACCCACCAGGGATTTGCCGATGATTCGTGCTGGGCGCGGGGGCAGTCCTGGGGAATCTACGGTTTTCCATTAAGTTATCGGTATACGGGAGACTGGAAACTGATCGAGGTCGCTAAAAGGTTGTCCAATTATTTCTTAAACCGGCTTCCGGAAGATCATGTTCCTTACTGGGACTTGATCTTCGACGGCGGAGTGGAACGGGACAGTTCAGCGGCGGCGATAACCGCCTGCGGACTGTTGGAATTAAGCCGACATTTGCCTTTGGCGGATTCCTCCAAACGAATTTATGAGAATGCCGCTTTAACAATCTTAAGTTCTTTGGCCGATGGTTACACCACCAAAGACGTCCCTCATTCTAATGGAGTGTTGCTGCACGGTTTGCAACATAAGCCGAAAGGTCTTGGAGTCGATGAATGTTGCATTTGGGGAGACTATTTTTACTTTGAGGCCCTGGTTAGAGTGGTTAAGGATTGGAAGCCTTATTGGTAAGATATATGGACTTAGCTAATTTGAAAATGTATTATTAAATTAGCCGAGGCCTTAAGTAAATATTTGCTTTTTTAGCTAGAGACTATGGGCTATAATGTGGATCCACTGTTCCGGCGGCGGGTTACTTTTGACCCCACAAAACCAACCAAAATGGGCCGGACCCGCGTGGTTCCGGATCTCTGCAATTCATCCCGGTTTTTCGTGGGTCTTCGTCATCCATGACCTTTCGTCTGGCAACTAGGTTTAGCCTTTCGATGGCGGCCACTGTTTTTCATCCTTGAAAAGAAGCGTAGCCGCCTTCCTCCATGAAGGCGATAGGTGAAAGTGCTGTTTTTCCGTATGATATTTTTGGTAAGGTTTTATCCTATCGGCTTTCAAATGGTTATGGTTTATTTAGTGTTCAGCATATATCTGCGGTTTATTTAATAGATAACTGATCACTGATTCTTAGGCGGTGTAAAATGGTTGATCCAGCACAAGCATTAAAAGATTTAAAAAGGGAAAGAGAATTTCTGATTGGGATTGACTCCGACGGCTGTGCTTTTGACAGCATGGAAATAAAACATAAAGAATGTTTTATCCCAAACCTGATAAACTCTTGGAAACTGCAGGCGATTTCCAAATATGCCCGGGAAACGGCGGAGTTTGTCAACTTATATTCAAAATGGAGGGGCCTGAACCGTTTTCCGGCTTTAGTTAAAGTATTTGATTTATTAGCCGACAGGGAAGAGGTCATCAATCGGGGTTTTCAGCTTCCCGAAATCGCTTCTTTACGAAAATGGGTTGAAACAGAGGCCAAATTGGGCAACCCGGCTCTTGAGAAGAAGGTTAAAGATACCAACGATCCCATTTTGGAGATTACCTTAGAATGGTCAACTGCGGTAAATAAAGCGATAGCTAATATGGTCCATGGGATCCCCCCTTATCCTTATCTCCGGGAAAGCCTGGCCAAGATTCAAGCTCAAGCCGAAGTTATCGTTATTTCTCAAACTCCCACTGAAGCGCTTGACAGGGAATGGGTTGAACATAACCTGGTTAGATACATAAAGGTAATCGCCGGTCAAGAGATGGGCACCAAGGGAGAGTGTTTAGGATACGCCAAAGCGGCAGGCAAGTATGAAAACGACCAGGTATTGATGATCGGTGACGCTCCCGGCGATCTCAAAGCCGCTAAAATTAATAAGGCGCTCTTTTACCCGATTAATCCCGGCAATGAGGAACAATCCTGGAAGAGATTTTTTGATGAGGCATTCGACAGGTTGATCAATGGCCGATATCAGGGTGCATATGAAGCAAAACTGATTGCGGAGTTTGAAGCCTATCTTCCTTCAACCCCGCCGTGGAAGAATGTTTAAATTGGGAGAATGTATTGAACATATTGATTGTTAAAATGATTCTTCACTCTACCTCCTTATAAAAGGCTGCCTAAAAGGGCAGTCTTTTATTTTTTGGGATAAATTCGCTATTCGCGCAAACTCGATCCATTAGGGACTTTTGTGTCACATCCAAAATGTTTTGGAATAATCCAAAAAAAATGCAAAGAATCCGAAATCCATCTTATTGTGAAATAACTTGTTTTTAAGTACGATTAGATTGTAACAAGGGGTTAATACATCGCTAACTTTTTTGTAACCGAATTGCTCCCATTTTATTTACGAGGAAGTGTGAATTATGAACCAAGAATCAACCTCAGCAATTCTTCTGGAACCAAAATTTAAGAAGACCGGCACTCTTTGGCACAAGATAATCGAACATCGTTGGTGCTATGTTTTTTTAGCCCCGATGCTCATTATGTTCAGCGCCTTTACCATTTACCCAATCATTATGAGCGGCTACTATGCTTTTTTTGATTGGAACGGGATCGGCTGGCCTGAAAAATTCGTCGGCTTCGCCAATTTTAAGGAATTAGTCACCGACAAATTGTTTTGGAACGCTTTTCAAAACACCTATGTCTTCGCCTTGGCCCAAACCGCGGTTAAACTCCCGATAGCTTTGTTTCTGGCGATCCTTCTCAATAACCGTAAATTACGAAGCGCCCCGATTTATCGAACCCTTTTTTTCTTACCGGTGGTCACCACCACCGCTATTATCGGTATCATCTTTACCTTTATACTGAATCCCTATAACGGGGCTCTAAATAATATTCTTAAAGGTATCGGTTTGGTTAACCAACCCATTGATTGGCTGGGGGTAGGGGATCTAGCATTCATAATGGTGATCGTGGTAGGTTCCTGGCAGCGAATTGGGCAGTATATGGTTTATTGGCTTGCGGGGTTGCAGTCGGTTCCCGAGGAACTGTACGAAGCGGCTAAAGTGGATGGAGCCAACGCTCTCCAAGTCTTTCGGCACATCACCTTCCCTCTGTTGAAACCGATTGCCGCTGTGATCCTGATTTTCGGTATCGTTCATGCTCTCCGTGTCTTTGACCTGGTAATGACGATGACCGGCGGCGGTCCGAACTTCGCCACCGATATGATGGGGACCTATGTTTACCGCACCGCATTTTCCAGCGAGTC
>JAEZJK010000011.1 GCA_023415835.1 Bacillota bacterium | reverse complement strand
GTGTCAGTCGTAAAGAGCAATTCTTTCTGATAGACGATTCCTTTGGGGAGCTTACCACTTTTGATCCACTTAGAAATCTCGGCTGCCTGACGTGGATTGCACTGCATGTCGGCGTCCCAGTAACCGGCTTGTACGTTCCTAAGTGCAAAACGGTTAAAGTCAAAACCAATTATCTTGACCTTGCCATTCTTGCCATGGCTGATACCAGCCGCTTCGAGGGCCTGAACAGCGCCTTGCGCCATACCGTCGTTCTCAGCGTAGATGACGTTGAAATCCTTTTTGGCTGCAATTGCGGCTTCAACCACTTTGCGGGCTTCCTCAAGGCTCCAACTGTCTCCACCAGTTCCATCAGCCACAATGGTGAGTTTACCTTCTTTTGCGGCTTTGAGCACTGCGGCGCTGCGACCTATTTCAGCTGCGCTACCCAACTGACCACGAATAAGGACCAGCTTGATCGGTTTCGGAACACTTTTCAATACCCAGTCTACTGCCGTATTACCTTCATAAGCCATATCCGAGAGAAGTGCTGCCTCATAGTTCGAGGGGTCCGTATTAATCGCACGGTCAAAGAGAATAACCTTAACGCCTGCATTTTTTGCAGACTTTAGGACGTCGTCCCATCCAGACGCGTTTGCGGCCGAGATCAGGAGATAGTCCACTCCATCTCGAATGTACCCTTTGGCCGCAGCGATCTGCTCGCTGTTGTCGCCGGTGTTGGTCTGTTTTGCGTCATAGCCGTTTTCCTTTGAGAAGACATTGTTCATGGCTTCAACATTGGCCTGACGGTAGCCGGATTCTTCCGGTGGTAAATTTACAATACCAACCTTAATCAGGGCTGCTCCATACGAGGTAGACAGAACAAAAATAAACACTAACAGTAATAATCCAACTTTCACCAACTTTTTCATCAATAAACCTCCTCTAATTTTTTAGACCGAAACAAGGTAATCCATGCCATACAACGTTTCAAAAATTACCTTCCGAGTTTCGTTTATCTGGCCGTAAATACCCCCTTTTTTTCTCTGATTTATATTAAGTTGCATTTGTAAATAAGGGTTTTTCTTTGGAATGCAACTTAAAGTTCAAAATAAGTTTACTGATTCTGTTTTTTATTTACCAAAATTTAACCTTACAATTAGTATAAAAAAGGATCTTTTCGATTAGAATGGACATTTTTTGATAATCCTGTAATTTTTTTTGAAGAAAAAAATTGTTTAGCTAAATTATCATTGACATTCTTCTAATCAATCATTATTCTAACTTTAGAAGTTTATACTACTCAGAAACGCTATCGATGTTTTTCGATTCACGTAGCTTGACATATTAAATTAGCTAAAATTAAATGCTAGCTTACGTAGGATAAGATAATGAAACGGTGAGACAGATGATCGACCCAAACAATTCTTCCCCAAAGTACCATCAACTGAAAGAGTTTCTCAAAAAACAGATTTTAAACGGCGACTTACTACCCGGTGAGAAATTAACTTCCGAAAACGCCTTAACCCGTCAGTTCAAGTTAAGCCGTCATACCGTCCGGCAAGCTTTAGGCGAGCTTGAAAACGAGGGGTTTATTTACCGTGAAAAGGGGCGGGGCACTTTTTGCAGTTCCAGTGGTAAAAGCGCAGTTCAAAGCATTGCTGTCTTGACCACGTATATATCGGATTATATTTTCCCGTCCATAATCAGAGGTATTGAGGAAGTTTTAAGCAATAACGGATATAATCTAATTTTGGCCAATACTAATAATGATAAAACCAAGGAAGCCCAGTGTTTGGAGAATTTCTTGAACCAGGAAATCGGCGCTTTAATTATTGAACCGGCAAAAAGCGCCTTGGAGAATTCAAATCTCGATTACTACAAAGAGCTAGAAGCGCAGGGCATCCCCTATCTAATGCTTCATGCTTATTATCCTGATCTGGATCCGGCTTATATCATTATGGACGACACCCAAGGAGCATGTTTGGCTACCAATCACCTCCTTCAATTGGGACACCGCCGGGTTGCCGGATTATTTAAAAATGACGACCAACAAGGCGTTGGCCGCCAAACCGGATTTCTATTCGCCTTGAAAGAGTATGGCATACCGGAAAATCCCGATTGGTTAGGTAACTTTACAACCGAACAGCTTCGTTCATTCCCTTATCAATTCATCAGCAATTTGTTGCAGAAAGAAAATCGCCCTACCGCCATTGTCTGCTATAACGATCAGGTTGCCCTGGAGGTTTTAGAAGCCATCCGGAATGAAGGCTTAAAGATCCCGGACGATATTTCGGTTATCAGCTTTGATGACTCGTCCCTGGCGACTGCTACCGAAATCAAATTGACAACCATCAGACATCCCAAAGCTGAAATGGGTCGCCGGATCGGTGATAATATCATTCAAATGCTTACCGGACGTATTGAGAAGCCCCGCATCATCTATCCTTCCGAACTAATCGTCCGTTCTTCTTGCCGTAACATCTAGTTGAGGATTGAAAATTAAAAAAATTATATCAAAAAAGATTTTAGTCAAGTTGACTACAGCGATTGAATATAATATAATAACTTGTACGTACAGGTTTTTTCAATCAAGTGGATAAGCTGTATGTCAAATAAAGTTTGTATTGGTAAGGTTAAACTTGCGAAGGGACTAATACTGTAACATTAAATGATTACAAAATGAAAGGGGTTAGTAACGATGATTGATTTATCCCAAAAAGAAGTTTGGTTTGTTACCGGAAGCCAACACCTTTACGGTGAGGAAACACTAAAGCAAGTGGATGAGCATTCCCGGATTATCGCGCAAGCTTTGTCGGATAATCCGAAGATGCCGGTTAAAATCATTTTCAGACCTGTTTTAACCACTCCCGACGCCATTCTAAATCTTTGCATTGAAGCCAATTCCGCCCCTAACTGTGTCGGTATCATCACTTGGATGCATACCTTCTCCCCCGCGAAAATGTGGATCGCCGGTCTAAAGGTGCTAAACAAGCCTATGGCGCATTTACATACTCAATTTAACCGGGACATTCCCTGGTCGGAGATGGATATGGATTTTATGAACCTGAACCAATCGGCCCACGGCGACCGGGAGTTCGGTTTTATCGGCGCCAGGATGCGTAAAGCCCGTAAAGTAGTTGTCGGATTCTGGCAAGATGAAGAAGTTATTGATCGTTTGGCGGTTTGGATTCGGGCGGCCCTTGCTTGGAACGACTTGCAAGGCGCCAGATTTGCCCGTTTCGGCGATAACATGCGGGAAGTGGCTGTTACCGAAGGGGATAAAGTGGCTGCTCAAATCCGGCTCGGCTATTCGGTTAACGGTTATGGTGTGGGAGACTTGGTTAAGACGATTGACAGCATTATTGCAACTGAAGTCAAAAATTTGGTCGCGGAGTATGACCAACAATACCGGGTCCAAAAAGAATTGGCCCCAGGTGGAACCAGAAGAGGCTCACTTGAAGAGGCGGCCAAGATTGAACTTGGGTTGAAAAAATTTTTGGAAGCGGGCGGTTTTAAAGGTTTCACTACTACCTTTGAAGATTTACACGGCCTGGTCCAATTACCGGGATTAGCGGTTCAACGCCTAATGGCGGATGGTTATGGATTCGGCGCCGAGGGCGACTGGAAAACCTCCGCCTTGGTCAGGGCGATGAAGGTAATGGCTAATGGTCTCAAAGGCGGTACTTCTTTTATGGAGGATTACACCTATCATTTCCAAGACGGAAAGATGAGAGCTTTAGGAGCTCATATGTTGGAAGTATGTGAGTCCATTGCTGCCGGTCAACCTTCCTTGGAAATTCACCCCCTCGGCATCGGCGGTAAAGCGGACCCGGCCCGCTTGGTCTTTAATGTTCCTGCTGGAAGAGGCCTGAATGCGTCAATGATTGATATGGGCAACCGTTTCCGTTTATTAGTGAATGAGGTAGATGTAACCGTTCCCGATCACGATCTGCCGAAACTTCCGGTAGCCAGAGCTCTTTGGGCGCCGCAACCCAATCTAAAAAGCGCGGCTGAGGCTTGGATTTTAGCCGGCGGAGCTCATCATACCGGATTCAGCCAAGCCCTTACCAAGGAACATTTGGAAGACTTTGCAGAGATCGCCGGGATTGAATATCTCTTGATTGATAATGATACCAAAATTTGTGACTTTAAGAAAGAATTACGGTGGAACGAACTTTATTATCACCTAGCGCAAGGATTGGTTAACTAATCGAAACTCTTGAATCGTGCTCGTGCTCAGCGAAGCGGCGCTTGTCCTCGTTATCGTTTTTGAAAAATAGTTATCTTAACTAAATGTTTTTCGATTACGATTACGTACGCGAGCACAAGCACGGCATTTTTCTAATTAGTAAGAAGGAGTTGTTAATATGGGCAATGAACAATATGTTCTGGGACTTGACTTTGGAACGGATTCGGTCCGGGCCTTGGTGATCGATGCAGTCACCGGATCAGAAAAAGCCAGCGAAGTCTCATATTATCCCCGTTGGGCCAAAGGGCTATATTGTAATCCGGATAAGTACCAATTCCGGCAACACCCCCTTGATTATATCGAAAGTATGGAAGCTGCCATCAAAGGCGCCGTGGCAAAACTCCCTTCCGGTTCCGGAGCAAACATCCTCGGAATCGGCGTGGATACCACCGGTTCCACCCCTTGTGCCATTGACCGGAATGGTATTCCTTTGGCTTTACTGGAGGAATATAGCGAGAACCCGAATGCCATGTTCATCCTCTGGAAAGATCATACCGCGGTCCGTGAAGCCGGAGAAATAAATCAGATCGCCAAAAATTGGGGCGGAACCGACTATACCAAATACGAAGGAGGCGTCTATTCTTCGGAATGGTTCTGGGCCAAGATCTTGCATACTTTGCGGGAAGATCCGGTGATTCGTGCTAACGCTTACTCATGGGTAGAGCATTGCGACTGGATTCCCGCTTTGTTGACCGATACTCAAAAACCGGCGTCACTAAAACGGAGCCGGTGCGCGGCCGGTCATAAAGCCCTGTGGCATCAGGATTGGAATGGCCTTCCGGAAGAAAAATTCTTAACAAAGATAGATCCGCTTTTAGAAGGTCTAAGGGAACGACTTTTCCGAGAAACTGAGACTTCGGATATAAAAGCCGGAAATTTGACCCCCGAATGGGCGGAACGATTAGGTTTAAAACCCGGCATCGCCATTGCCGTCGGCGCTTTTGACGCTCATATGGGCGCGGTCGGTGCCGAAATAACCGAAGAAACTCTAGTTAAAATAATGGGTACCTCAACTTGCGATGTGATGATTGCTGCTCCCAAAGTAATCGGTAACAAACTAGTCGCCGGAATCTGCGGCCAGGTGGACGGTTCGGTGATTCCGGGCTATATTGGTCTGGAAGCGGGCCAATCCGCTTACGGCGATGTTTACGCCTGGTTTCGCAAATTACTTTCATGGCCTTTGGAGACGCTTCTTCCAGAATCCTCCCTATTAACTCCGGAAACCGCTGCCAAGCTCAAAGAGGAGATTGAGGGCAAAATTCTGACGAAACTCTCCATCGAAGCTGCTAAACTTGATATCGAAGAAACCACTTTAATCGCTCTCGACTGGCTGAATGGACGCCGGACACCCTATGCGGACCAAACCTTAAAAGGAGCGGTCGCCGGTTTGACTTTGGGCACTACCGCTCCCAAATTATTCCGGGCTTTAGTCGAAGCTACCGCCTTTGGGGCCAAAGCCATCGTCGAACGGTTCCGGGAGGAAGGCATCCCCATCAAGCAAGTAATCGCCATCGGCGGTATCGCTAAAAAAAGTGATTTCGTAATGCAAGTAACTGCCGATGTCTTTAACATGCCGATTAAAGTCGCCAGTTCCGAACAGGCTTGTGCCTTAGGAGCCGGAATGTTTGGAGCCGTCGCCGCCGGAGTTTACTCAGGAGTAAGCGAAGCCCAAACCAGCATGAGCGGCGGGTTCGACAAAACTTACCTTCCTCGGTCGGAAGCGGCCCAAAAATATCAAAAGTCCTATCAAAAATACCTAGAACTCGGCAAAACCCTGGAAAAACAATTACAAGCCCTTTAAAGAAGGTGTCGGCAATGCTGGAAAAACTCAAGGAACAAGTGTTAAAAGCCAATTTGGAGCTAGACCACCGTGGTCTGATTATCTATACCTGGGGCAATGTTAGTGGTATCGACCGGGAACAGGGTCTGGTGGTGATTAAACCCAGTGGAGTGGCTTACGAAGAACTACGGGTCGATTCTATGGTGGTATTGACCCTGGATGGCCAAGTGGTTGAGGGCAATTTAAAACCTTCTTCGGACACTCCAACCCATCTAGAACTCTACCGAAGTTTTCCGAGGATCGGGGGAGTGGTCCATACCCACTCTCCTCATGCCACCAGTTGGGCTCAAGCGAACCGGGACATCCCTTGTTTGGGAACCACCCACGCTGATTATTTTTACGGCCCAGTACCCTGCGCTAGACCGCTTAGTCAAGACGAAGTCGCGACTGATTATGAAAAAAACACTGCCAAAGTAATCATTGAACGTTTTCAAAATTTAAACTATCAACACCTTCCCGGGGTATTAGTCGCCGGTCATGGGCCTTTTACCTGGGGTAAAGACGCTTTTGAAGCGGTCCATAACAGTGTTGTTCTGGAGGAGCTTGCCAAAATGGCCTTGGCTTCCATTCAACTTAATCCGGGAGTCGGGCTATTGCCCCAATATATGCTGGATAAACATTTTTTACGCAAGCATGGACCAAAAGCATACTATGGCCAAGCAAATCATTAAAAATAAACCCTAAAGGATAATAAGATGGAACCCACCATCAATACTATTATCGAAACCGATGCCCTACAACAACTCCCCCGCTTACTATCTAATTTTTCCGGTAAAGCGTTATTAGTCGCCGATCGGAACACATATTCCGTTGCCGGAGTTAAAGCTGGCGCAATTCTTCGGGAGTCAGACCTACCTTATCAGGAAGTCATTTTGCAAAGACCTGAAACATTAGTTGCTGATGAACATGGTTTGGCTGAGATCCGGGAAAGGATCAGCCCCGATATCGGTTGTCTGCTGGCCGTCGGGTCGGGAACCATTACCGATCTGACCCGCTTTGCCGGTTTCGAAGCGAATAAACCATTTATATCCTTACCCACCGCTCCCTCCATGGATGGTTATGCTTCACCGGTCGCTGCCTTGACTTTAAAAGGATTCAAGCAAACACTCCCTGCCGCCCCACCGGTTGCCATTATCGCCGAAATCGGAATTTTAGAACAAGCTCCTTCAATAATGGTTCAGGCGGGATTAGGCGATCTTTTAGGAAAATATACCGCTTTGATCGACTGGGAACTGGGACGGATCATCGAAGGCGAAGATTACTCATTTCAAATTGCAGACCAGGTACGGAACGTTGTTGACAGGGCAGTTCTTAGTTTTAAAAATGATCTTTCCCCAGAACAAAAAATAACCGACCTTACAAAGGCCTTAATTATGTCAGGCGAAGCCATGCTCGCCTGGGGTAATTCCCGGCCTGCTTCAGGCGGAGAACACCACTTGGCCCATTACTGGGAGATGGAAGCGGCGCTGACAGGTAGAGTCAGCCACCTTCATGGCATTAAAGTGGGAATTGCCACCATGATTGTCTCCGATTACTATCACCGGATATTTAATTTAACTTTAAAAGAGGTCGAAGAGTGCATTTCCGATAACCGCAATGAATCTGAAAAGGAATACCGAACCCGGATTAACACAGTTTTTGGTCCCTTAGCTGCAATGATCCTCTCCGACCTTAACGGATACTACTACGACCCAGCCCAGCGCCAAAAGAGACAAATCAAGATTCAGAACAATTGGTGGCTTTTGCAAAAACTGGTTAAGGAAAACTTACTTGCGCCGGACCAGATCAAAGGCATCTTAATCCAAGCCGGAGCTCCCTGTGTTCCTCAGGCAATCGGGATCAACGCCGCCGATTTGGAACTAGCGCTTCAAAATGCCAAAGAAGTTCGTAAAAGGTACACTGTTTTTCGTTTAGCGGAAGACTTAGGTTGGAAGTTTCCTATTTGAAATACCCCCATGATTTAACTATAAATCATTAATTATTGGAGGTAGGTTATGGAGAACTTTACTTTTCAAAATCCGACCCGGATTATTTTTGGAAAAGACGCCGAAACCCAAGTGGGTCAAGAAGCCGCCCGATACGGCACAAAAGTGTTGCTTCATTACGGCGGTGGCAGCATTAAAAAGTCAGGACTGTACCAAAGGGTGGTAGCTTCATTAAATGAAGCCGGAGTTCAATTTATTGAGCTTTCCGGGGTAAAACCAAACCCGAGGTTAAGTTTGGTCCATGAAGGAATCAAACTCTGTCGTGAGCAGGGTATCCAATTAATCCTGGCGGTTGGGGGCGGTAGCGTCATCGATTCCGCTAAAGCGATTGCCATGGGTGTGCCCTATAACGGAGATGTCTGGGATTTTTTCACCGGCAAGGCTACTTCGAAAGAAGCTCTCCCGGTGGGGACCATCCTTACGATCCCGGCTGCCGGTAGCGAAGCGAGCACCGCCAGTGTGATTACCAATGAAGACGGTTGGTACAAACGGGGTTTCAACTCCGAAATAATCTATCCCAAATTCTCGATTCTCAATCCCGAACTTGCCTTCACTCTCTCCAAATACCAGATCGCCTGCGGTGTTTCGGATATTATGGCCCATGTCATGGAACGTTATTTTACGAATAGCCCCAATGTGGACCTTACCGATCGGCTTTGTGAGGCCACTTTAAAAACCGTTATCAACAGCGCCCCGGTTATTATGAAACACTCCGCTAATTATGACGCATGGGCGGAAGTAATGTGGGCCGGAACGGTAGCCCATAATAACCTCTTAAATACCGGGCGGATCGGCGACTGGGGGTCCCACGATATCGAACACGAACTGAGCGGTATTTACGATGTAGCTCACGGCGCCGGGTTGGCGGTGATTTTCCCCGCTTGGATGAAATATGTTTACCGGCATGACTTAAATCGGTTCGTCCAGTACGCCGTAAGAGTATGGAATGTGGAGTATTCGTTCTGGTCTCCGGAGCGGACCGCCTTAAAGGGAATTCAGAAACTGGAGAACTTTTACCATTCCATCGGGCTTGAGACTACTTTAAAAGGGATCGGCATCGATGGCGACCGTTTAGAAGAAATGGCCGACAAATGCACCAATTCCGGCCGGTCGACGGTGGGTAATTTTGTTAAATTGGGTAAAGCGGATGTGTTGAGGATTCTCACTCTAGCCAACGATGAATCTCAGGATTGATAAAGAATTCGGATTTTTCAATAGTTTTTTAAACCATAAAGGTAAAACCGTCACTAACGTGGCGGTTTCCTATTATTACAATCCGTTGATAAAGCCTTAATCTCTCCTCCCAAGCGATTTCAAAGTATCATCGAACAAAGATGATAGAACTCAAACATACTTTCTACAAACAAAGATCATCTCTTTTACTTGTCCAATCCCGCTTTTGTCATAATACCCATACTCTTCATTTATCATAAAGCCTTCCGATTCCAGTAATCCTTTTATTTGCTCATAATAATAATATTTTAGTTTCAAAAGTTCTCTCACCTCTTCTATTTCGCCACTGGGTTTAAACAATTGATAAATCATCTCCGGGTAAATTATTTGCTCTCTGAGATCAATTTTTACCCCCCGGTGTTTCTTAATAATCCTAGCGCCTGTTTTTTCATCAGTTGTTTCCCATTGTAGTGTTTCCAGAAAGACCCATGACTCATCCATTTTTTGATAAGGCTGAAATACATTAATAATAAAAGCGCCATCATCTATTAAATGATCCAATACACATTTCAAACATTTTCGCTGGCTCTCCTCGCTTGTAAGAGCTTGAAAACTTCGGAACGCCACTATTATTAAGGAAAATTTTCTGTTTAACTGAAAGCCGGTCATATCGTTTTTTTCAAATCTGATATTGTCGCTAACCTGTTCCGGTTCTAAAGTAAGTTTAAGCTTAAATTGCTCAAGCATACTATCGGATAAATCAATCCCATAAACCTTACAACCATTTTGAGCAAGAGGTATGGCAACCCGTCCCGTCCCGCAAGCCAATTCTAAAATTTCTCCGGGATACTTCGTTGCATATTCCAAATAAAACGGAATATCAGCTTTGACGATATCCCTGGGATCATAGTCATACAAAGGAGCCGTTTTATCATATGGATTGTTCTTAGTCATTGTTAATTCTCCTCAAAGAAAGTCTTACCAGCACAGATGACTATCTTTATTGGCAACCAAAAATCGATAACCACAATCATAATATTCAGTTTGTAAAAGCTTACCATATTTCTCTTCCCATTTTCCGCTTTCCAAATCCAATCTCAACTTTGTTAAATTATCTGTCAATTCTTCCTTAGGTAATTTTGCTAAGGATGAAATCCCCGCGCAATATGCTTCATTAAGATATAATTCAGGTTTTCTCCAACCGGAAAAAAGAAGCCATCCTCCAAGTCATATGGCAGACTGAAATCAATTACTTTAACATTGCTTTTCGTAACGTTTCCAATTTGGTCTTGAAAGTGCCGAAGCGGCGGATGAATCCGATATCCTTCTGAAATTGCCTTAGAAAAATACTCGAAAAACCAACATTCTTCCGAACATAGTCTGGGGTCAAATGTAAAAATAACTATTTTACTTGCTTTCTATAATCCGATACATTTCGGATATGCTTTTTTCTAGATTATCAAAATGATGCGTAGCTAAAATACAAATGACACCGTCAACAGATCCTGCTTCTATGGGTATCTGTTCAGCTTTTCCTTTGATCCATTCAATGTTGGCATGTTTTTTACCCTGCTGAATCATTATTTCCGAAGGCTCAACCGCTATTACTTTCAACCCTCGCTTCGCTAATTCATATGTATAATTACCTGTTCCAGCCCCAATATCAGCAACAATGCCCTTTTCATCAATTGCCAAACAATCTAAGATTGCCTTAGTAATTCTAGGATCAGCTTTCCTGGTAGCATTATACGTTTTCCCTATCAAATCATATTTTTCCAACCTGAAACCTCGTTTTCTTTTTTATCAAGCCTCATCTTAAATATCGTCTAAATCTCCGCCAATTCACCAGTAGATTCGCCTAAGCTCATATCTTAGGCGAATCTACTTTTGTATTCTTCATGATCTTGCTATTAGGTGGTTAGTGGACGGTCTTGCATTACTTATTCCTTTTAATCGGACAATACAAGTCAAACTGTGTATTTACATTAGGGTTTTTATCAGGAGAAATCGTCTCTTCAAGGCATTGGCAATCTCTAAAACCATACTCACTTTCTTTTACCCATTCAACAAGTCTTTTCCATTTTTCAGTAATATTATGTAATTGGCAACAAGTAACACAATATAGCCCGCCCTTAAAATCTTTAACTTTTACTTCGTCCGACTCTTGGACATTATCGGAAACGGTTACCCAAACTTCATAACCATATTCTAATTTTTCCGGAGAAGGATTTGGATTATTGAATCCGAAGAATCTGGTCGTTGCTAATTGCTCAAGTCTATTATCATCAACCCATTTTTTCATTACATTCCATGCATCCATTTCCGGCGATGCGCCTTCCGCCCGGTAATATGCCACTTTCATCGGTTTTAATTCAATTATTCTTATATCATCAAATTCTTTAACGATATTATTAGACATTTTAGAAACCTCCTTTTTAATATAAACTTCTTGGCCTAATTGATTCTTGGGGTCAAATACTGTATTAAATTGGAGTTCATTATTGCATCTACTGGCTTTTTCATAAAGGAATGATAAGATAGCTTTTATCATTTCCTTTAACTCCATGGTCATCACAGCTTCTTCCTCAAGATTCTTAAGCTTAATCGTAAATACATCAATAGCAACCTGTATACTCTTTGAAGTAAAAATAGCTTGAATATCCTTAATCGGTATTTGCATTTTTCTTAAATAAAGGATTTGTTCTAATCGGTTAATAGCTTCTTGATCATAGTAACGATACTGTGATTCTTCATTCCGAATACTCTTTAAAATCCCTATATCCTCATAATAGCGGAGAGTTCGACCGGAAATATTAAACTTATTCGCCACTTCCCCAATTTTGTGAATGTCATTCATCCGAGCTATCCTCCCTTCACTTTATTTTCGAAGCGCTTCTAGACTTATTGTAATGTTTTCCCTTACGTTAAAGTCAATATGGTTTAAACTTTTTTTGATTTTTTAAAGATCATGTTAATGGACCGGCTTGGTTGTACGCAAATATTCTTTAACTTTTTGAATCAAAACCGGTTGAATCGCAGGGTAAGTGAGAGTTTCTTTCAAGATATCATCAACCAGTTTTATTTCCGCGATTTCAAAGTTAGGAAGGTCCCCAAATTCTTTGATTTCAGCATAAAATAGTTTTCCATAGGTGATTTTGTCGTCATTTTTTACCAAATAAACGCAAACCGGGAATACCTTGAATTCTTTAGCCCCGGTTTCTTCAAAAAGTTCGCGTTCAGCTGCTTTTTGGGAATCTTCTTGATCTTCCTGGTGGCCTCCGGGCACTTCCCAAGTCGATCGTTTCCGATGCCTTACCACAACCCATTGGTTGTTATGTCTTGAAACTATGACGACGAAAGTAATTTCTTCATTTAATACATTTGCATCACTTAAGAAATCAATTTTCACTTTAGTATCTCCTATGGTTTTACTCTGGCCATCTCGTAATAAATAAAGAACCATATTCTCCTTATCAAAATATTTATCCCCAAGCTTTAACACATTTTTATCTAGCTCATAGGGTTTAAAACCCAATGATCCATACGAGTTTCTGACTTCTTTATTTGTAATTACCTTTCCGTTTACTCCGTAACTCCCCGACTCGCTAGCCCGTTTTTCCTGATTATATTTAGCTCCGTTGCACTAAACACCCGCTTTATAAAGATCAAGATACTCCTTTGAAACACTTTGTCCAAAAACTAAAACATCATCGGAATTTATGGTCACCTTAACTCCAAAATCAAATAATTTTCTGATCGGATGCTCCTTTAAGCTATTGACTCGGTTAAGCATCACATTGCTGGTAGGGCAAATATTCAACTGAATTTTATGAGCGGCAAGCCACTTCATTACATCCAGAGAACCAGCCGCGGCAATCCCATGCTGGACTTCATCTAACTCCAGTTCTTCCACAGCCTCCTTAATCGAATCGGCATCGCCCCATTCACCAACGTGGGCTTTTAGGATGATCCCTTTTTCCTTGGCTTTTCGATAAATTGATTTAAAATTTTTGATTGGTTGGGCCATTTCATCACCGGATAAATCTAGCGAATAAAAGCAATCCCGCTCCAGAAACGGAGCTGTCCATTGTTCAAGCAGATTTATTGGGCAGTGCCTGGAAAGCTCTATTTGAAACCTGAAATCGATCCCTGGAGCTATGCGGCGATGTACTTCATGAAATGTATCGATTAAAGCGTTAAGATTACCTTGATAAAAGTGTCCGTTTGCCCAAACATCGTCTCCAGTTTCTAAAATGGTGATTCCATCCTCCTTAGCTTGTTGAAAACAAGCTTCAACCGCCAATACCCTTTTTTCAGTACTATCAAACAAATCATTGATATATTTTCCGACCCATTGATGCATCTCATCCATACTGTTTAATTTATAAGTAAGCAGAGGAATAGAGACTCCGCTACGTTTCCTGATATAATCTCGATGTCCACCCAAATAAAAATGATTATGCAAATCGGTTTTGGGAATCCGTTGGATAATTTCAAGTTCTCCACTTTCAAGGGCATTTATAAATAATTCGCTTTGTTTGGTCATGTATTTCCTCACAATAATATTTGATATCCAAGGATACCGGACCATTTGAATGGTTTTAAATCAGTGTAAGCTTCGAAGCTTTTTATCACCCGCAGATAATACGCAATATTAATTTACCAAAAATTTACGCTAGGTAAAACCTCATAACATTACACTTCACCCGCGACATTCACTTCACCTCTGCGTCGCTGCGCCTCTACGGGAGATTAGTGACTTTCCTCCCAGCATTAGCCGCTCCTCTTACTTTTCTGATATAAACTCATCACAAAACCGCTAATATTCCGGTCAACATCCTCTGGATAGCTATAACCCATCTTATCTGCAGCATCTTTGGCAATATTGCTAAAGAAGTCCATCGTCTCCAAGAGTCCCCGCCAGCTATCTTCGGCGTCAAAATGTGAAAAAATATGATGCAATCCGCCCCAAATATCTTCATCCACCCAACTCTTCATTCGCTTGCCCCAGGAATGGGTTTTTAACGACCAACCGTTCTTAGCTTGCCTGTTCCAAATGATCATTTGAAGGAGCACTTGGTTGAGATCACTTTGAATCAGCTTTACGTGGAAAAGATCATTTCGCTTCAAATATTTGGCCATGCAATACACTTCGTACCAGAAATCATGAATCCGCTTTAAGAAATAGTCTTGCGTGGGCTTTAATTCTCTAAATCCATCATAGGTCGATCCGGGAAGGTCCTTAGTTATTCCGTCTTTGTCGAATATGATTTGGTAACCGATATTAAATTCATCGGGCAATCCGTTCCTTAAAAAATCAGCCAAAATACCGATATCCCAAAAACTAAAGTCGATTCTTTCCCCGTTTTCAAAAACAACCAAACGGGTGGTTACCTCCTGTCCCTTGTAATCAAACCGACATTTCTGATAAACCCAGACCTTGCCGATCTCTTTCATCCAGGTAGAATCCTCAATAAAAGGGCTTGAATCGAATGTAAAAAGGGCCACATCATAGTCGGACAATTCATCAACCAGCCCGCTCCCGGCGCGGGTGCTGGTTAGAAACATCACTCGAATCGTTTCTTGTTTCTTGGCCCATGCTATGGCTCTTTCAAAAAAGTTGGCTTTCAAATAAATCCCTCACATAAGAAACTCATCTCTTGGCAGCCAGGTAGACAGTTGTATAAAAATCCGTATCGATATCTAAATTGACCCCGAATTGGTTTTCAAATTTACAACCTATTAGCTATGATTGAAACCAAGTTAAAGTGCTTACCGCCTTCGGCATTCATCATCCCGATATCCCCGCGCGCATACTCATTATCACATGAAAGCCAATCTTGCCATGCCTCGTTAAAACATTTCATTTCCCTGCATTCCTTGATGGTTACTAAATCCGAAGTTTTCCAAAGATTAGACCACCATTCACATGAATGAAAATTCATATCGTCAACCCAATACGGTAATAATTCGGCTGGAACTCCCGTGGTAAATTCCTTTTTTAACCCGGGGACCGCCACCCCTATCTGTCCCCCTTTTTTTACTAGAGGAGCGAAATAATTTGTCAAATAATCTGCTTCAACACCAAAATAGTGATAAGCGTCTATACTTATTGCTACATCAAAAAACTCGATGGCAAACGGCAAATTATGTGCCTCCGCACGGATCGGTACTATTTTATCTTCTAGTCCCATTACTTTTATTCTTTCATAATTATCCGTTACGCTAATCCAAAGGTCTGTGGCAAAAACAGTCACCCCATATTCTTTGGCTAAAAAAATCGAAGTCAACCCTCTCCCACAGCCGAGATCAAGCACCCGCATCCCCTTTTCAAGTTTTATAGATTCCGATAGTTCCGCAACGATTCTTAACGAATTGGGTCCCATCATATTTTCTTTAACAAATGCAACATCATAATTATCACTTTTGAAAAGCATCTTCTTAATCGTCCCTCCCGTCTATTTGAAAAAATGTTCCGGTTTATTTTATCACCTTTCCGTAAATTTGGTAATTATTCCTAGTTGAAGGGCTGAAATTCTCCAATGAAACATTTCTCTTGAATGAAAGCATTATGCCGTCTTCAATAAATGATAATAAATTAGTTGCAACATATGGGGTTTCCAAGTAAAACATAGTAAGCTCCAATGTCTCCTTATTGCGGCCGGCAAGCATAAAGCTTAATCTCTTGTTCGTGAAGGGATAGATCCTTGACAAAGATATCACGGGCGGAGACTAACTCGTCAAAATTGAACGTCAAATATTTGCTTTCTTCTTCTCCATAGATAAACTCGCATTTTAATAAGTTTTCAGTTAAAGATAAGCTTAGTCTTTCAAGATTATCGGGATTCTGATCCATTTGATAGTTATATATGAACTCATACAAAGTCCATTTGCGTCATGATTGACTTTGCAAGAATCTTCCACTCGCCTGTTATCTTTCATTGCTTTATTTCGATCTCTTCAAACACATTGATTCCGTTTCCCTCACACGATTCCCACTTGAAGTGTTCTAGTAACCGAACTCTGCCATCGGCCATTCTGCTAATTTCGCAATTAGAATATCCTCCGTCAAGCCGGCCGTCGTTATCTACCTGAGTATACCGAAATTCCAGACTCCCGGTAGGATTTAGCATCCCCACCAAATAGCCCAGTTTTATTTTACCGCCGCTATACCGCGCCGCGACAACCGAACCGTCTTGAGAAAAATCGAAGATTGTCTCGGAATTAACCTTGCCTCCCTCGGCTGTTGAAACTACATGCATTTTTATTCCATTCAAAGAAAGCGGCTTTCCCATTCATAACCCTCCTTCTTAATTTATACCCTCTTGGAGGTCTGATCTTCCCCCGATTTGCTAGACACTCAGATAAGAGGTAAAATAAACCTTAAGGAGCTGAGTGAAAATGAGTCGGGTATTTAGTAAAGAATTTAAGGAACAAGCTGTATTATTAACCGAAACTAG
>JAEZJK010000096.1 GCA_023415835.1 Bacillota bacterium | reverse complement strand
TTTACGGGTAGCAAGTAACAAGCTTATCGCGTGTGGCAGATCGTACCAACGCCGTTTAGGCGTGGCTAGTAATAAAGGGCTATGCCCGTTAATGAAAAACCCCCGGCTGTGCCGGGGGATATTTATTATCGAGTGATAAGTTTAAGTAATAGGCAACTGTCCGGGCGTGAATATTTAAAGCCTTCGTTGATAGCTTTTCAATCTTAGCGCCCGCTTGTTCCAGCTGACCAATTTTAAATATCTAGCCTAACCTTTACTCCATCAAACACTCCCTAAATCGATCCACGTCTAGGATGACAAAGGAATTCAGTTGAAAATCGATCAAACCTTCGTCTTTCATTAAGGCTAGTTCTCTTGATAAGGACGGGCGGGGTATCCCTAATTGTTCAGCCATCTCCTTACGGGAAAAAGTGAGATTTAAATGGGAGTTCTTCTGGCGCCGGTATTCACCTAAAAGCAGGTCGGCGATTTTTTGGCGGATCGTTTGGTAGGAAAGGCTTTTAATCCGTTGGTTCAAAAGGATAATCCGGTTGGAGAGTTGCCGGAGGAGATTGTTAAGGAACACCGGATGGGTGCTGCATAAATCGATGACCGCCGCTTTTGATAAAAATACCGCTTGGGTAGTTTCCCGGGTGATAATCGTTACCGGATACCAACTCACATCGGAAAAGAGAATAATCTCCCCGAAGGAATCGCCCGGTTTCAAAGTATCGATAGTGACCGATTTTCCCGTGGCGTAAATCCGCTGGATCTCTGCGCTCCCCATTGTCATGATGCCGATTCCGGGGCAAGGATCGCCCTCAATGGCTAAGGGTTCACCCTTGCCAATACCCTTCACTTGATGGGGGACAATTTCTAAAATCATTTTTAATTCCACCATGGAAAATCCTTTAAAAAGGTTGGATTTGGCCAGGGCAGTTAATAATTCTTCCACGGAACTCTCCTAACTCGTTTTAGAAAAATTTTGCCTTCCGGTAACGTACGTTACCGATTTATCAGCTCCATTTTACTATAATAAAGACAACCAGACAACATGAGGCAAGGCAAAAATCTATTTATACTTATTTAAAGGAGCGTGAATAGTAATGGTGGCGACCAAACAACTGCGGGACGAACATGAGGGAATCTTAACCATGTTGGAGATGATAGATAGGATGGTGGCAGAACCACAATTAGCTGTAGACCGGTTCGAACAGGCGTTGGAATTTTTAAAAATTTTCGCGGATCGATGCCATCACGGGAAGGAAGAAGATTTGCTCTTCCCGGCGTTGGAAGCGAAGGGAGTTTCGCGGGACAATGGCCCGATTGGGGTAATGCTGTCGGAACATCAGCAGGGCCGGGGTTTTATTAAGGGAATGAATGATGGGTTGGGACAATATCAAGACGGGAATTCCGGGGCTTTAGCGGCGATTCGGGAAAACGCCCATGCATACACTCAATTACTCCGAAACCATATCGACAAGGAGAATAATATCCTGTTCATGATGGCGGAACGGATATTGACCCGGCAGGAACAAGAAGAGTTGCTAGCTGAATTTGAGGTTATTGAAACCGAACGGATCGGCGCGGGCCGGCATGAACAATTCCACCGTTTGCTTGAAGAAATGGAAGCTATCTACTCATGACAGGAGGATAGTTTATGTAACCCACAGAAACAAAAGGAGGAGATTAAACCATGGATCAGCATTTTCTAAAAAATATTGATTTTAAAACAGTGTTATCATTTGAGTCGCTGGTGGACTACCAAAGCGGGCAAGTGGTCAGCCGCACCCTGGCGCAAGGGAAACCGTTAAGTCTCACCCTCTTCGCCTTTGATAAAGGCGAGGAGATCAGTTCCCATTCATCCTCAGGAGACGCTTTGGTCTATATCTTGGATGGGGAAGCTGAGATCACCATCGGCGCGGAGGCATTTCAACTTAAAAAAGGCGAAACCATCGTGATGCCGTCCGGAATTCCCCATGCGCTCCTGGCGAAGGAAAGGTTTAAGATGTTCCTGGTGGTAGTCTTTTCGCTGTAAAACCAAATAAATGGATGTATCCCGATAAATCGAAAGAAAGCTAAGGGAAAAGACTACCTTAGCTTTTCTAATGGGTATTACTTTGAGAAGAATTATAAAATGCTCTTATTGAATTTTTTCTTTCCGCTCCAACCACCCGAGCAGATGCGCAGTTATGACTCCCCAGAGCAAACCGCCGATGGCATTACTGACGGATGTGGGAAAAGGGATTTTCGTAAAAAACGGCATTCGGAACAGGATGGCAATTCCATAAATAAAAAAACCGATTATAAACCCAAAAAAAGCGCCTTTGATTCGGTAGCCCTGAGATGATAACCTGGGCAGAAGATAGGCCAAGGCGATTCCCAGGAAACCGGTCCATAAAAGATGCGTGCCAAAGGCAAATAAGGATTCAGAAAAATTAGTAGGCAGATATCCATAAATGGTGACTGAAGCCCAATCCACATAGTTTCGGGTGGCGATCCGGAGCAGATCCTTTACTAAAAAGCCCCATAGATCCATAACCAGGCCCCCGGCCATACCGGAGAGCAACCCTTTAAAGAAGCGATCCATCAAGCGGTCTCCTTAACACAAAAAAATATCTTCCCCTAATTTAAACCCGGCTCTAAAATCCGATTAGCTTCTGCCTCTTTTAAAAGGAAGTTGCTTACTTCCCCGAAAAACTGTTGTTGATTTTCCGGGGCGATATAGCCTAATTCGATTCCGGTGGCTTTGGAAAGGAAAGGATCTAAAGTGCAGAGATCGGCTTTGGAGATATCCGCTAAAGCGGTTTTCCCGAGCGATACCGCTACTTGTTCCATTTCTTGGACCGCAGCGTTCAGATATCGAAACAGGCTTTGGGCGCCTTTATCGATATCCAGGGAATCCGTCATTTTACCGGTATAGACAACTAAAGAAGTGGGCGGCTCAAATGGAACGGACTCCACCATTTGTTCACTAACCAGGGCCATAACCGCCGCAGTGCCGATATAGACGGCGTCCGCTCCTAAGGCCAGCGCTTTCAGCATTTGGCCGGGGGTTACCAAACCACCGGTGGCGATTAAATTGATATCGCGGGCAGGTTGAGTTTTATTAAGAAAATCAACCGCTCTAGTTATAGCGAAAAGGGTTGGTAAACCGACGTCGTCCTGGAGGGTTGGCGAGCCGCCGTGAGTTCCTCCTTCGGCCCCATCTAACGTTACGAAGTCTACCTCGGCCTCCAGGGCAATCCTCAATTCTTTTTCCAGGTGGTGAGAGGCGGCGATTTTTAGGCCGACGGGAACCCCGGTTTCATGCCGTAACTTGCGGACCAGTTCAATGAATTCGTCTTTAGTATTTACTCCAGGAAGGCGGGAATGAATGACAGCGTCTTCCCCATCCTTAAGCCCGAAAACTTCCTGATAATCCGGGCCGATGTTTTTGGCGGTGGTCCTTTGATAGGTTGACCCTTGTGCTCCTTGTCCCAATTGGATTTCAATCGCATCAAGCAGTTTATATTTGTCAGGCGAGTTTAACCAGCCGCCCCGGTTATACTGGCCGATAAAAAGTTGGGCCGTTTCCCGTTCCTCCTTGAGAAGGCCAGCTTCTCCGGAATTGGTGGCTGTTCCAGCCATCGTTGCCGCCTTAGCCAGGGCAATTTTGGCGCTTTTACTTAATGCTCCGCCAAACGACATTGCGGCAATCATCACCGGAATGGATATTGTCAGAGGCTTCCTGGCCCGCCGGCCGATGGTGACTGAAGTCCCGATCCCGACATTTTCCGGAGTTGGGAATCGGTAAAGGTGTACCGGGTTAAAGAGGATTTCTTCCCAAGGAGAAAAGTGGATATGGCTTCCTAAAGGCCTGGGAACAGGGGCACCCTGTGCGGCGCGCATGGCCAGTTCAACCAGGTTGATGGGGTTTACTTTTTTGACAGCCGGTACTAATTCAAAGAGGTTCTCGATATATTGGTCTTTGATTACTCTGGTTAAGCCTTTTTCCATTGTTTCATGAGCAATCGCCCTGATCCAATTTTCGAGGAATTTAATCATGAGCGATACTCCCGGTCGATGTCTTGCTTGATGCCATCTATTTTCTGGGTCATGGCTAAGCACATTTGCTTGATTGTTCCTAATTGCCTTGCGGCGCTTTGCTCTTCGCTAGCAACATCCATTATTTCGCCATCGTCGAAATTGGATAGCCTTTTAAAGTGTTCCTGTTCAGTAGTTGAAAGTGTTCCGGCCATCGTTTCAATACGGTTGATTTCCGAATGGAGATAATCCAAAGAATTCTTAATATCCTGAAGACCCATGGTTAATCATCCTTCTTGTGTTTTTTTTAGTTTGCCAAGGGCTATTGCTAATATTCTGGAACAAACAGGAAAGGTAAGGGTTTATTTTAAACTTACAGTCGCCGATTGACAAGTTATCTGATTAGGGATTATCATTTTTACAGTGTTCATTAAAGGAGGGAATTAATGAAACTGAAAATGGGAGATTTCAAGATGTACGTATTGTTATTGTTATCACTGCTTTTGGTAATCGGAGCGGTGACACCGATTTTCGCTGCTACTGAGAAGACCGGGCCGCTGAAGGACGGGCAATTAATTAAAATTTGGCCGGGGGTCGCGCCGGGTTCGGAAGGACTAACCTTGCAAGAAGAAGTAGTCGAGCGGAGCAAGGAACCGGCAAAGCTTAAAGACAGATACGCCGCTAAAATACTTAATCCCACACTCACTGTTTATCTGCCTGAAAAACCAAATGGGGCAGCGATCCTAATCGCGCCGGGCGGATCGTACCAAAGGGTAGTCCTGGATAAAGAAGCCGACGAACTCGCTCCCTGGCTCAAACCGTTGGGAGTAACCTTCTTTGTGTTACGCTACCGGTTACCGGGAGACGGCCACAAACAAGGGGCCGATGTGCCGCTCCAGGATGCGCAGCGGGCAATCAGATTAATCCGTAAAAATGCCGCCGTCTGGGGACTGGATCCGAACCGGATCGGCATGATGGGCTTCTCCGCCGGAGGGCATATCGCTTCCGGCCTGGCGGTGAAATATAATCAGTCAGTATATAAACCCCTGGACGAAGTTGACCAAGTGAACGCCCGGCCCGACTTTTTAATTCTCGGATATCCGGTCATTACTATGCAGGACGGTAACCTACATCCGGGATCCCGTAACCAATTATTGGGGATGCAACCCTCTAAAGAACAGATTGACGCTTATTCCAATGAATTATTGATCACCAAGGATACGCCTCCGGTATTTATTATGCACGCTACCGAGGATACCTCTGTCCCAGTAGAAAATTCGATCAACTTCTATTTGGGGTTGAAAAAAGCAAAAGTCCCGGCGGAACTGCATCTCTTTAAAGATGGCGGCCATGGCTATTCGATCCGGTTCACCGTCGGTAAAACTTGTGAACAGTGGCCGTCGCTCTGCGGTGAATGGCTGAAAGCGATTGGCATTATTAAATGAAGCGAATATAGGGAGGAAGTAGCTTGCCAAAACAGATAAAGATCTTTTTGTTAGTAATGCTATTGATCGGCGTGAATTCTTTGCTACTACAGTCAGGGAGCCTCCAAGCGGCAGACGGTAAGATTGTTGTTTATATAGCGGGAGACTCGACCGCCTGTGATTACGAAGCAATCAGGGCGCCCCGCACCGGTTGGGGACAAGTCCTCGGCCAGTTCTTCACCGGCCAGGTAATCGTATCCAACCAGGCCATCTCCGGCCGGAGTTCGCTGAGTTTTATCCGGGAAGGGGCTTTGGATAAGATTTTAAGCCAGATTAAACCCCATGATTATCTGTTGATTCAATTCGGGCATAATGACTCCAAAAAAGGCGATCCGGCCCGTTATACCGAACCAAACACTACTTTCAAATCTCACTTGACCGAATATATCCAAGGCGCCCGGAACAAGGGCGCGATTCCCGTTCTCTTGACCCCGATTAACCGGTTTGGTTTTGACGGCAACGGTAAAGTAGTCAACTCCCACGGCGATTATCCGAAAGCCATGATCGAGTTGGCCAAGGCGGAACAGGTCCCATTGATCGACATGACTGAAAAGACCAAGGTCCTCATGGAAAATCTTGGCCTCGAAAAGTCCAATTTACTCTTTTTGAACCTAAAACCGGGCGAAAGCCCGAATTACCCAAGCGGTTCCAAGGATAACACTCATTTAAGGTACGAGGGAGCTATGGAAGTCGCTCGTTTGGTGGTTGAAGGAATCAAGGAGAATAATTTGCCGTTAGCTAAATATATCAAATAATTAAAGATGTTTACGATAAAGCGCCAAGCCGGGAATTAACCGAATGCCCGGCTTTTTTATTTGAGCGAGTTTCATAATTACAAAAATTTATCTTCGCATGCAATATATAGTGTAGGTTTTATTTTAGTCTATCAATATATTGTATGCGAAGCCAGAAAAAAGGAATTATGAAACCGCCTAATT
>JAEZJK010000061.1 GCA_023415835.1 Bacillota bacterium | reverse complement strand
CCATGCCCCAGTTGGTCGGGCAAGTTGACAATACTTCAACCATCGTGAAACCTTTGCCCTGGACCTGATATTCAAAGGCTTTTTTAATCGCCTCTTTAGCTTTATTGATATTCTTAGGATCGTGAACACTTACCCTGGCCAAAAAAGCAGGGGCTTCTAAGGTATTTAACATCTCCGTCATTTTGACCGGATAACCCGTTGTGTTAACGTCCCGGCCAAAAGGGGAAGTGGTGGTCTTTTGCCCCGGTAAAGTGGTCGGGGCCATTTGGCCGCCGGTCATTCCATAGATGGCGTTATTAACGAAGATTACCGTGATCTTTTCGCCACGATTGGCGGCATGAATAATCTCAGCGATACCGATGGAGGCCAAGTCCCCGTCTCCCTGATAGGAGAATACCACTCGGTCCGGTAAGACTCGCTTGATACCGGTGGCGACTGCCGGGGCCCTGCCGTGGGCGGCTTGCTGAACATCACAATTGAAATAATTATAAGCAGTCACGGAACAGCCAACCGGAGCGATCCCGATAGTCTTTTCCCTGACTTTTAATTCATCGATTGCTTCGGCAACCAAACGGTGAATAATGCCATGAGTGCAACCGGGGCAATAATGCATCACCCGATCCTGCAATGCTTCGGGCCTTCCAAAAACCTTTTCCATTTAGGCCACCCCCTGACTGTTAAAAGATTGGTTGATCGCTTCGAATACTTCATTTACGGACGGGATCGTCCCATTCAACTTGCCAAATAAATCAACCCGGGCTTGGCCGTTAATGGCGAGCTTCACATCCTCAACCATTTGACCGGCGCTCATTTCGACTACTAGGAAATTTTTGCCGCTCTTAGCCAATTCGCTAATTTGTTTTGCAGGGAAGGGCCAAAGAGTAATCGGTCGAAATAATCCCACCTTTTTACTTTGGGCTTTGGCTTTGGCAATAGCCGATTTCGCCACCCGGGCGGAAGTTCCGTAAGCCACGATGATTAGATCGGCGTCTTTGGTCCCTTCTTCCTCATAACGGACTTCGTTAGCTTCAATTTCTTGATATTTCTTCTGGATTCGGACGTTAATCTTTTCCAGATCTTCGGCAATCAGTCCTAAACTGTTAATAATGCTTTGGGGTTTGCCGTTCATCATTCCAGTGGTAGCCCACGGTTTTTCAGGGATTTGTAAATCTTTAACATCGGAAAGGGTAACCGGCTCCATCATCTGTCCCAAGAGTCCATCCGCTAAAATCATGGCCGGGTTACGGTATTTATCGGCCGTGACAAAAGCTTGGTACATTAAATCGATAATTTCCTGCACCGACGCCGGAGCATAGACAATCAACCGATAGTCGCCGTGACCGCCGCCTTTGGTAGCTTGGAAATAATCCGCTTGTGAAGGGGTTAGCCCTCCCAATCCCGGACCGCCCCGGGATACGTTCACAATTACACATGGCAACTCAGCGCCGGTGGCATACGAGATGCCTTCCATCTTCAAACTGATTCCGGGGCTGGACGATGAGGTCATCACCCGGGCGCCGGCGCCGGCTGCCCCATAGACCATATTAATGGCGCTGACTTCGCTTTCGGCTTGAATAAAAGTCCCGCCAACCTCAGGCATTCTCCGGGACATATATTCCGGGACCTCATTTTGCGGGGTAATCGGGTATCCAAAAAAGTAACGGCAGCCTGCCCTGATTGCTCCTTCGGCAATGGCTTCGTTACCCTTCATCATCACACGATCTGCCATCTATACAATCCTCCTTATTTATAAACTTCAATCACAACGTCCGGGCACATCCGGGCGCAAAAAGCGCAACCGATGCACTTATCCTGCTCCGTGACTTCGGCGGGCCGATATCCTTTAGAGTTGAAACGTTCGGCCATATGGATAATTTTTTTCGGGCAAACACTGACACACAACTCACAGCCTTTACAGCGTTCTTCATTGAATTTAACTTGGGCCATCCCCTGTCCTCCTCCGCGTTTATTAAATAACATAACGGCAACTTATAAAAACGGTTTCTTGCAAACTAAATATACTTTATTAGCTAATAATTATAAACCCTGGCGCGGATGATTGCAAATTAAAAAATAAAGCGATACCATCATTATATTAGTTGCTATAAATGTATCGCTTTAACATTTTGTAAATATTGTCTTACAATTATCTATATCGCAATAACTTTTCAGACAGACATGGAATATTGCGGCCTATTTTCCGTAATTCATAAATTAAAATAAATACCATAATTTGCTCTTTTCCAGCCATGCTTTAAGGATGAAATGTATAATCGAAATTTATTCCAATTTAGATAGCTTTTTCATCAAAATTACATTATTCCGAAACCAGCCAGGGCGGGAGCATTGTTAAATGAAGCGGGAAAACCGGGTAATCCTTAAAAAAATCGGGGTTAGCGGCTAAGAATCCCTCTTCCACCACTTGAAATATAATAGGCAGGTTCATCCGGGAAGCGATTTCCTGAATCATCGGTAGGCCCTGCCTCCAGATTGCCAGGGTTGTATCACGGCCCAAATTGATATTGGCTACCAAACCGGTGGCTTGAATCCGGGCCGCATTTTGAAGGCCTTCGATCATCTTGGCGGCCTGATCGGCATTTCTGGTATCCGGTCGGAACGGATTGATTACAACCCAAAAATCAGGGGTTTCAGCCCTAAAATAGTGGTTAAACCGGCCTAGCGCCCTGGCCCCAACCGGATCGCCGCCCACATCAAACACCACCCGATAGGAACAGTCCTGCAAAAAACTATAAATACGGGGCGAAAGAGCCGGAATATCGGAGTTTTCCATTCCGGGTTCGCTGGATACTACTGTAATCCCGGTCCGCTCCAACTGATCCGTAAGATCGCGAGAACGAAAGTAAGGGTTGACGATATCCAGATCGACCAGGCCGATCCGGTCCCCGGTTCCCGCTTTTAAATGTTTGGCGTAGTTAATGGCGAATTCAGTCTTGCCGCTACCGTAGGCTCCGCCGATAATCGTAATGCGCATTTGGGATGGTCTCCTTTTAAAACAATACCTGATTTATGGTGATTGGTTAAGATTTTATATTTCGATTACCAGAGCCAATCTCCTTCATTAATACTTCCTTTTATGCCCATAGATTATTCGGGGCATATAAAAACCATTAAATAATCAAAAATCCTATAAATCCTGTTAATCCTGTCAAATAAAAAACCTTGTTTTAGACAGGATTAACTCGGATTTTTAAAATCAACAATAGGTTATTAGTAGCATTAATCCGCTCTACTTTACGTCATCTAAAGTAATGAGTTTAGAGGGCTGTTGCACAAACGGAGAAATGCTGATATTAGCCTTTTTAATTTCTTCGGCCATCAAGCCGCCTACATAAAAACCGCCATACTTGTTGTAATGGGTCTTATCAATCGAGCCGTCTTTCTTGACGAACTGCATCTTAGTTGCTTCATCGATACCCATCCGTTCATACATGGCTTTGGTGATGCTAAACATATCGATACAGAGTACTTTTTCTTCGGCGGCCAATTGCTTCACCGCAGTCACATAGGCATTACCGTGGCTGGTGTTATCATCATGATGCTCGCGAATAACCGCGCCGTCAAAATACATCCTGGAAACCGGCGTTACCAGGACCGGGATCCCGCCTTTAGCTTTGGCGCCGTCAACATATTGTTTTAAAAACCATTTAAAAGTACCGCCGCTATTGTAAGCATAGTAGGTGTAGCTCCCACCCGCCGGGGACGGGACCAGATTCCCCGGATTCGCCGGGTATACGCCCTTGGCGTCCGGCAACCCGATCGGGGTATACCGTTCCACCTGATTAGCAGGTTCATAAGCACAGTCATTATGTCCAAACTGGATAAACAGATAATCGCCTGGTTGAATCAGATCTAAAATATTTTTTAAGCGGTTTTCATTGATAAAAGAACGGGAACTCCGTCTGCCTTCGGAGCGATTGATAATAGTCACGTTATCCTTGAAGTAATACTGAAGGAATTCGCCCCAACCGCCTTCGCCTCTGTAGGCGCCATAAGACTTAACTGTGGAATCCCCGGCCAGATAGGCCTTGATGGCCGCCGGTTGCGTCTCGGCCGCCAGCACCCCACCCAACGCCACCGCGAACAGCGTAACCCAGAGCAATAACTTTACGGACCAATTATTAAAACCCTTTTTCATACCAATCCCCCCTAGTTGTTATGTTAAAATGATTATTCAAGGTTCAACAGAATCAACGGAATTTCCTTCCTCGATTTTACTTAAAAAGGGGAACCAAAAATGTATTTGGATTGAACCATTATCAAAATCTGATAATTTGCCGATATATTATCTAAAGCTATATTTAGGAGGTTAATAACATGGATGTTAAATCTACTACTAATTTAGCGGTTTCCTCAACTCCTGCCCAAGCGAATAAAGTTATCCCGAAAAAAGAAGCCGCTACCGGAACCGATCTCCAAACTAAAATCCAAACCGACAGCTACCAACATACCCAACCGGAGCAAAAGGTGACTTATGATAAGCCCGGGGTCAATGGGAAGACCATCCAACAACTTAAGGAAGAGAGCGACCAGGCCTATAACCATTTGAAACAGATCGTCACAGAAATGCTGAAACGGCAAGGACTGAAGTTTCAGGAGATTGGCAATACCGAGGCTGAGGATTTAAACGCTGTTAATATCACCATTGAGGATTTAAAAGAATTAACGGTTGACGAAACCGCCCAAAAAGAAGCCCAGGCAATGATCGACGAAGGCGGGGAATACAGCGCCGAGATAGTCAGTGACCGGATTGTTGATTTCGCCAAGGCCATCTCCGGAGGGGATCTGTCCAAACTGGATATATTAAAATCGGCCATCGAAAAAGGCTTTGAGGCGGCCGAAAAGGAGTTCGGCGGCGAATTGCCGGATATATCTGAAGAAACTTATGATTTGACCATGGCCAAATTGAACCAATGGGCTAGCGAAAAAAGCCCGGCCGGCCAACCGGAAGCCGGAAATACCGTAACCGCTTAAAAATGCGAGGAAATAAATATCCAAACCAATTACAACTGAGAGGCAGCATTATACGCTTTCCCTCAAAAATAATGAAAACCGCAGCCGGAAGGCGGCGGTTTTTTTGTGGTTGTCCCTAGTCCGGTGTTCCCGAAGTCGTCATGAGCCCAAGTGATACTTCGACTTAGCGAGGCCATGTGTTGTGATTGACTTCATGAATTAGCCTCACCGGCTTCACCGCGACCGGAAACGGGAGTGCCGTGATATGGGACGGATGGTTGCCCTTAAGTGAAGACCGTACAAGATGTCAGTCGCCCTAAAATTGCCTTATCCAGTATCTGCATTTACCTTGATCAATATCTGCTAGATCTCCATTATATGCTTCAATTATTTTTCTAGAAAATATATTACTTTCATCACAAGTTAAAAGTACTTCTTTAATTCCTTTTTCCTTGGCCTTTTTCAATAGTTCATCTAGAATTATTTTCCCGTATCCCTTTCCTCTTTCGGACGGCCTATTTGTATAACTAATATGTCCGCCAATTTTCCGTAAGCTATCATTTAAATATGATCTTAGTTTTCCAATCCCTATCGGCTTTTCATCGATCACTAACCAATATACTGTTTGTGGGACATAATGAGGTGGTAGATTAATCCCTAGAGATTCATCTCGCGATTTTTTTATAAAGCCCTGAAATTCTTCAAGTTCCAAGCCATACGCATTGTTTTTTGATACCTGTTCTCACCTGGGTCAACTTCTTGAACCATCTCATATATTTCAATACCGTCATTTAAAGATAATTCTCTTAACTCAATTTTTATTTGGTTTGTCCTTTTTTAGTTTGATCCGCGCATGGACAGGGTATCTTTTGCGCTACCTGTCGGATTTATCCCCGAGTTTGAGACATCCGTCCGGCCTAAGCCCGGCTCTCCAAATCAGTCTTGCTTTCTCATTTATTCTTCGATCACAGTTTCCAACAAACTCGATCTAAACATTTGATCAGGAGATATGACTAATTCATTTTGAGGTATTTGATTGCCGTATCGTTCCTTTAATTTTGCTTGCACCACCGGATGTGACAAGTCAAATTCATTAAACTTCTGAAGCTTACCAAGCTCAATATCCAATACATTCTTAAATATCTTCCAAACCAACTCCGAACAATAAAGCCGTTCATCGGACCACTCAAAATACAAATCATAATTTTTCCCTAAATATTTTGTCCCTTCTAACTTCATTTTTTCTAAAATATCAGGTGTTAGAATCTCATCGGCATTAATGATCCTTTTTACAACATAATGCCCGCCTTTTCCCCGCTTGATCCAATCTTGTAATGGCGTTAATTTAACCGGTTGGATAGCTTCGAAAACATAATACTTATTCTCTTTCTGAATAAATGATACCCATATGAGAGTACTTGGAATGCGTTGAAGCTTGAATTGCCCGGCTTTGGGACGAAGTTGAGGTATGAAAATTGATATCGCCGTCTTGGATTTTTTTGGTGTTCATTTGGCATCCGAGCAAAAGTAAACAGAGAACAATAGATAAAGTAATTCTATTCATATTTCACCTCAAATAAGATTATTTCACCTTTTAGCACTACCCAAAATCCTCCCCCTTGGATGGCGGGTACTTTTCGCATGTTTCCGGAGCACTCGCTAGAAACGACGCTCAATTGCTTTAGGAGTTACGGTTCTCCTTCCGATGGATAAAAGCTCGTCCGATGAATACTGTAAGTTCATGGATCCCTTACCCTCGTATTATGCTTATTAGGAAAATAATAAAGAATCGATCTCAAACCAGTGTTCTGTTAACCAAAGCATTTCATCTTTGAAACGCACTGCTTTTTCTCGATTTTCTCTAAAAAATTCAGATCGTATCCACCATGGTACTTCAATACACCAAGAAAGCCGCAAAGCGTCTGCTATATTAGGCAAAGTCAGCATTAAATGCTGGGAGTAACCTTCAAGAAAAGCATCTATTTTCTCGATGTTCATTCGATTATCTTTCAAGGCAAAAGATAGGATTGCTCTTCCTATGTCATGCCAAATATAGCTGTAATGGTTACGGTCGAAATCAATGATGGCAGATACACAATCTGCATTGAACAAGATATTATCAGGTTGAAAATCTTCATGAGCAATCCCCTTGGGCAGTTTATCAAAGAACTCATTTGTAAGCTGTTTCAATATAGGTTCTTGCGCAAGCACAGCTTTTCGGTATTCACTGGGGGTGCTTGATGAACATGCTTGCATACGGCCATGAAAGTTAGCCCATAACGCATCTATTACTTGTCTGTTGTTAATGGGAAACCCTTTAACCGCAAGCGCCGGTAGTTGTGAAAAAACTTTGTGCATTAACCCGCAGGCGCTACCAAGACTGTGCATTTGCATTATTGTGATTGTGTTAGGATTTTCTACCTTCCCCAAGCAAAAATCCATAACCATATAGGCTGTTTCGTTATCCAACAGACGAATGACATGACCTCCACACTGCCAGATAGACGGGCAGGGAACACCATTTTTTTCAAGAATAATCTGTCGTTGCAATGCAGACTCGACTAACTTCAATTTATCTCTGCTAAATCGCTTATTGCTGAATTGTTTAACCAGCAATTCACCTTTATCAGTGGAAACCTTCCATTTCTGATTCAACCATCCACCTGTTACTGGAGTAATTTGATCACAAGTTAGCCTATAACTGTCTTTTAAATCAGCTATAATACTATCCTCCATATAATAGCCTCCTGAACAAAATATGGATAACGCATTTACGACTTATGTCACATTCATAAACGACATATTACGTTTACGCAATATTCCCCGAAACACTCCTGTTTAAATAACCAACTGGGAATCACATTTGCAAATTCGCTATAAATTCCATTTTTTCCTGTTTCATGAATATGTTTGCCGCTCGCTTTCTAAAACGGAAACCCCGCCAAGCTGAACGCCAATCGCCCCGTCGCATCATTCTTTTATCTAAAGTTTTTTTGACCGCCCGGATTATTACAACATATTTTCCTTGATCCATAAATTGAAATAAATACTATAATTTGCTCTTTTCCATCCATGGTTTATGGAACGAAGTCGCGGAGGATAAGAATGTCCGTGAGTAATCGGCAAAAAAAGTGGTTTAGCATTAAAGAGAAGAAGTTGATGTAAGTTTATACGTACCCACATTTATTCCTTGACTTCACCCGAAACAATAGTTTATAATTATACCAATTTATAACATCAAAGGCTTTGATGAGGAGGAGTACATATATCCAAAACCTCTAGCGAGGGGATGAGGGTGGAAATTCCCCGGGACGGATATATCGAAGGTAGCCTCGGAGCCGTGAACCGAAATTCGTTAAAGTAGACTTCACCGGAGTTCCCGCCGTTAAAAGGGAAGTAGTATCGGTAATTATCCATCAACATTTTCCGGATCAATTGCCCGTACTATCAAGAGCGTACTTTTGTAAATTTAGGTGGTACCGCGGAGTATAAACCTTCGTCCTAGTAATGGATGAAGGTTTTTTTATTTGGAGGAAAAGATGTTTGAATCAATTAAAACAAAGTTGAATCAGGTCCTCGTCGTCGGCGTCGCTGCTACAGTCGTAGTTGTAGCAGTCGTATTTGTCGTTACCATTAATCGGTTGACACTGTCGTAGGGACCAAAGAGTTAGCTATCAAAGCCCCTGCCGGTAAGTCAACCGGCAGGGGCTTTTTATATATGAAATCAAAAAACATCCGAAAGGAGTCTTACCCATGAAACTGACAGGAGCCGAAATCATCATCAAATTATTGGAAAGACAAGGAGTAAAAATTATCGCCGGGATTCCCGGCGGGTCGAACCTTCCCCTCTATCATGCCCTCTCCCAAAGTACGATCCGGCATATCCTGGCCCGGCACGAACAAGGGGCCGGATACATCGCCCACGGGATAGCCAGGACCACCGGTCAACCGACCGTCTGTTTCGCGACCTCCGGTCCGGGAGTAACCAATTTGTTAACGGCAATTGCCGACGCCTATTTGGACTCCATCCCTCTGATTGCCGTCACCGGGCAAGTCGCTACATCCATGATTGGTACAGACGCCTTTCAAGAGGTCGACACCTATGGTTTAACCCTGCCCGTTACCAAGCACAACTTTTTAGTTAAAACCGCCGGAGAATTGTGGAGAGTGATCCCAGAAGCGTTCGAAATTGCCCAATCAGGCCGTCCCGGCCCGGTAGTAATCGACGTTCCCAAAAACGTCCAGACCGAAATGGCGGAATTTAAAGCCTGGCCCAAGCCGGGTAAAAAAATAAACGCGTCGATGGTTAAAAACACGGCTATTACCCGGATCGCTGCAATGATTAACCGGGCTGAACGGCCGGTATTATACGTCGGAGGCGGAGCCATCAATTCCGATGCCGCTCCCCTACTGTTGGAATTAGCGGAACGCAGTTCGCTCCCGGTAGTCTCTACTTTAATGGGATTAGGTTCATTTCCGGCGGATCACCCTTTGTTCTTAGGGATGCTGGGGATGCACGGCGCCCGTTATACCAACAATATTCTTAATGAAGCCGATTTATTGTTGGCTTTGGGAGTTCGTTTCGACGACCGGGCTACCTGCGATGTGGCCGGATTTTGTAATCAGGCTAAGATTATCCACGTGGATATCGACGCCGCCGAGATCAACAAACTAAAACAATCCAATTTCTCAATGACCGGCGATCTTAAGGCCTTTTTAGAGCAAGTCATTCCTCTCCTCCCTTTACAGGAACGTCCCGAATGGATGGCTTTTATCCGGCAAATGAAAGCTAAATATCCATTTCCGGTAATTGAAAGCCCCGACTCATTCTATCCGTTAAATTTGATTAGAAAAGTCAGTGAAATAGCGCCTCCGGAAACGATCATCACCACCGATGTGGGACAGCATCAAATGTGGGTTGCCCAAAGCTATCCTTTTCGCCGCCCTCGTACTTTGCTGACTTCCGGTGGTTTGGGGACCATGGGTTTCGGTCTACCGACAGCCATCGGGGCGGCTTTAGCCAATCCTGAAAAAAAAGTGGTTTGCTTTAGCGGCGACGGTTCCATTTTGATGAACATTCAAGAATTGGCAACCTTGGCGGAGTTGAACCTTAATGTAACAGTCCTGATTATCAACAACGGCCACCTGGGTTTAGTCCGGCAGCAACAGGAATTGTTTTATGATCAAACTTACATTGCCTCCCGATTTGCCGGAAATCCTGACTTTGTAACCATTACCCATGGTTTCGGCCTGAAAAGCATTGATTTATCCAAGACTGCAATCCCAGAGACTAGTCTCGTTGAAGCCTTAACCACACCCGGTCCCTGGATTGTTAATATTCCGATCAATCCTACGGAGAATGTTTTACCAATGGTTCCACCTGGGTCGGCCATTGACCAAATGATCGGCGGGTAATTACCGAATTGTTACGATTACGGTTTATGTACCGATCAATCTTCAAAACATAAATAATCCCCTTGACTATATCGTATTTTTACGATAAACTAAATCGTAGAATTACGATATAGGAGTGTAGAAATGGACGTAGTCGCAATCTGTAATGCTTTGGGCAATAAAACCCGCTTTCAACTCATCAAAGCGCTAAAGTGCAATTCCATTGGCACCTGTTGTGACCGGATCGAATATTACGAAAATGGGGTCAGCGTCGGCGATGTGGTCAAACTCACCGGCCTCGCCCAGTCAACCGTCTCACAGCACCTGGCCGTACTTGAGCAAGCTGGGCTGATTTACAAGGAAAAAAGGAACCTTTGGAGCTGTTATTTCCTGAACACCGAAGTAATCGAAGGATTTTTAAAAGAGTTAAACCAGGACTTATCGCCGTCCGAAGCTTGCCCGTAAAATTTTTTAAATTTTTGTATCGTAAAAATACGATATGGAATGGAGGGAAAAGGATGAAATTATTAACGGATATACTTCCGAACTTAGTATTAACAGTTATTAAAAATTACGCTTTATATCGAATCCAATGCTGTAAATAGGAAACCTTTTATACACTTTTATATCGTAAAAATACGATACATAAGGAGGACAATATGGAAACTCTAATCAAATTCATACCCGAAATACTCTCCAAAACCTTGACGGCGGTCATCACTAGTTTAAGTCATAATTGGATCCCTTTAGGATTTGCCATTCTTACCGCCGCCGTTTTAAAGGTCCACGTTGACACTGAAAAACTCAAAGCAGCAATACTCCGCAAAACCAATATCTCAATCCTCGGCAGTGTGGCGTTGGGAGCCTTTACGCCCTTCTGCTCCTGCGGTACCATGGCGCTGGTGATCGGGATGCTGACCACCACTTTACCCTGGGGGCCGATCATGGCCTTCCTGACCTCTTCCCCGCTGATGAGTCCGGACGGATTTATTTTGATCGCCGGTATTATCGGTCTGAAGTTCGCCATCGCTTTAACCCTGGCCTCGATCGTTATCGGTCTGGGTTCCGGATACCTTACGCACTTCATCGAGTCCAAGACCGACTTCTTAAAAAACCAAACCCGCTTTTCCGGTAAAACCCCCGACCAAACCTGTGGTTGTTCCGGTACATCCGCTACTTGCGAGCCTGATGTTTGCAACGCATCGACTGGAGATTACATAAATATTGCAGGATGTGACTCTTGTGAAACTGATACCAAAAATACTACTCCAAATGATCTTTCAAAATTCTTTCAGAAGCTTAAATTGGCGGAAATCACCGAAGGCTTAATCGATCTGGGATTAAAACAGATCATCCCCAATTTCGCGCTTTTCGTAGCCATCGGTTTTCTGGTCAATTACTTTGTACCTACCGCATGGATCATGGCTTTGTTTAACGCTAAGAACTTTTTTGCCGTACCGTTGGCTGCTTTGATCGGTCTTCCCCTCTATGTTAACGGTGAATCGGCTCTGCCCTTGATTAAGTCCTTAATGGACGGCGGGGCCGGAGACGGGGCGATGCTGGCCTTCCTAATTACCGGTCCGGGGACCAGCGCTTGGGTGATTGCGGGAATTGCCACGTTTATGAAAAAACGAATCATCAGTCTTTATGTTTTCTACATCTTGGCCGGAGGGATACTACTGGGATATTTGTACGATCTGTTGCTGGCGATGGGATTATAAAAGAAAAATATCCTTTATCAACATTATTTACTTAGGTATCATTTTGGGTTAATTTGATTATTTTACTAAAACCACCCGAAAAACCAGGTGGTTTACATATGACCTATCAAAAAACATGGTACTAGTCAAGTCTTAAGAATAATCCGTCAATCTCGTTTCTTTTTCAAGCTAAGGTTTACTCCAAAGTAACAGAGGCTGCCTCTTTTAGGTTTAAAAAACTCACCTTTTAAGGGTGAGTTCTTACTTATCGGATTAAATTGACCAGTAGTTTTGCGCATAACATTTCTTTAGATACTTTATTTTATCCTAATACTATCTTCAATCAAATCAGAGGTTTCAAAATCATCAAAGCTCAATCCGCTTTTCGAAGATCACCCCGCTAAGGATGAAAAAGAGGCCCGAAAGTAAAAGGAAAATGATCAGATGAGTAATATTGGTACTTCCGAAACTGGAGATTGAAATATTATCGGTTTTAAAAATAAATGGGGATAATTGGCTGTCAATAACCGTGACGCATTTTAATAATGGATTGAGAAAATCGAAAATTTTACTGGACAGCTTGATACTGGCTATAAGAGCAATACAGGTTGTGATACCGCGACC
The DNA here is from genome assembly GCA_023415835.1 of Bacillota bacterium. Classification (GTDB taxonomy): domain Bacteria; phylum Bacillota; class UBA4882; order UBA8346; family UBA8346; genus JAAYHS01. The sequence continues at coordinate 6,835 of JAEZJK010000061.1, read as the reverse complement.
TTTGGGAACCACTCTCCCAATCAAAAAAGAAAATTGGCATAACGCAATAGATAAGATCGAGAATAACAAAAGGCTAATCCCAGCCCAGTAAAGTGTTGACATGGTTAAACCGGCATTGACGTAAAAATGACTATAACCTTGAATCAAATCTTGAAAAATCAAAAAATAACTGGAAACGCTAAATACCATGATAACGACAACTCCGCAAAAAATGGCAAGCATCTTAGCCCCAATAGTCTTTAGGCCACTCGTCGGTAAAGATAATAAAAGATAAATCGTATTACTGTTCCATTCGGCGTTAAGCGTATAAAAAGCCATTGCCACCGACCAAATTAGTGGAATGATCGTTACAACGAACGCCGAGCCTACAATAGCGTCCAACGGCCAAGTACCTACCCGCGACCTTAAAAAGAAATCCCAGGCCAAGACCAGCGCTAACACCATTATTATTGGGACTAAAATATAGCCCTTAATCTCTTTAACGAACAACTTCCCAAACATTAGTTATACACCCTCTCCCAAAGATCATTCATCGAACAATTATTTTGAGCCCGTAAATTTTCAGCCAAATCATATAAAGCCACTTGACCGTTATTCAGAAAAATCACTTCATCAAAGATTGATTCGGTCTCCCCTACTTGATGAGTAGAAAGAATGATAGTTTGTTCTCCCACCCGGTATTCACTAACAATAGCCTGAATAATCTTGGCGCGTGACGGCGGATCGATTCCTGAAAGCGGTTCATCCAATAATACCAAAGGCGCTTTGCGGGATAACACCAGTAAAAGCTTTAACAAAGCCCGTTTGCCTTTTGAAAGGTTTCCCACTTTTTGCTGTAGTTCCAAACCAATCAACTCAAGCAATTCATGGGCGCGTTCCGGTTCCCAATCCTTGTAAAACGCGGCAACGAAACTAATAGTATCTTTGACAGTCATCCAGGAATATAAATGGTCTATCTCGGGTAAATAAGCGACTGTTGCCTTGGTCCGGATCGATGGCTTCTCCCCATTGATCAGGACCTTTCCGGCGGTCGGATGGACCAGTCCTCCGATAATTTTTAAGAGACTGGATTTACCGCTACCATTAGGACCAAGCAGTCCGACGATTACCCCGCGCCTAATCTGTAAGTCCACACCATTCAGCGCTTTAGTCAGGAAGTATCGTTTATGTAGCTTATTGATTTCAACAATATTATCCACTTGTTATACCATCCCCTTATTTAAAAAGTTTTGCTTATTGGCGATCTTCTAATGCCTTAGCCACCATGGCGAGAATTTCGGTAGGATTATAACCCAAAGCCGCTATCTCTCCAATGAAAATCTCCAAGGCTTCCCGGGCCATTTCCTCCTTGATCTGGGTTAAAAGATGATGATCATTGCGAATATAAACGCCTTGCCCCCTTAATGTTTCCGTCAATTGCATCCGTTCCATCTCCTGGTAAGCCCTTTGTACGGTATTGGGATTTACCTTTATCTGCTCAGCAGTCTCTCTAATCGAGGGAATCCTGGATCCCGGTTTAAGCTCTCCGCGGGCGATAGCGCGTTTGATTTCATCGACTATCTGCAGATATATGGGTTTTGCCAAATCAAAATTTAGTTCCATGAGTCTAATCCTTCATAGTGTATTAGTAATATAGTACACTACAATGATATATTAAGATCCATAATATGTCAAGCTTATTTATAAAAAAAATGACCATTCCGGTCATTTTTTGAGTGATTTGATTACTTAGATTTCATTTTTCGAACAGCATTTGGATTTCAGTTACGAATTTCTTAGGGCTACGCGGCAGAATCATCCCCGGCCCTTTGAGATAGACTTCCCGGTGGGGAATTTGAGTCTTACGATTATTCTCATTAAGATGGTCGATTAGTAGCTTGTAGGATTGACCGAGAGTTTCATATGAGCCCTTGTGAATTATAGTTACTGCTTTTCCCCCCACCAATTTTCGGCACTGGATACCATCGCTTTCAACCATTGCCCTGACTGGGACGCAGGCTTCGATATCGGCGTCCTCCTCTTTATAGTCGTTATCGTAATATAAAGAAAACGGGGCGCCACTACTGTAACGGCCGTAGCTTTTAAACAAACTTTTAAAAGCCTCGGTCACATCCTGGTATTTCCCTTTAAACCTAATCGAAGCGATCATGACATCGGCAATCTCTTTAATAATAATTTCCGTACTCATTTGTAACTTATCCTCCTCCACTTGCCTAGCCTGCTGAATAAAAGCTTCCAATTTCTTTTGCATCCGGTCATAGCGGGTGATTTTTTCGCTTATTTCCCCTGATTTTTTAATAGCATAGCAGAGCAATTCCGAATCGTCCTTGCAGTTACCCAGGATCTCCTTAATATCTTTTAAAGGAAAGTCCAACTCCTTCAGTTCATTGATAATCTTAACCCGTTCCAGACAGTTCTGATCATAATACCGATACCCGGATTGATCATCGATCGAGGCCGGTTCCAGTAACCCGCATTCGTGATAATAGCGGAGAGTCTTAATACTCAGCCTGGATATTATCGAAAAATCGCCGATTTGGTATTGCATTCGTACCTCCGGTGTAAAACGTTGTTAAATACATTGTAACATAATTCAGGAATGTTACGCGTTACGCGTTGTTTGTTAGGTTTTAGAAGTTTTTATAATGCAGTATGTTAAAAATGTTTGTATTCCTGAACATGTTATTATACTGTACCTGTTCACGAATTTGATCCCAAGCGTAAAGGTCTTCGCCCCCCTGATTCACTCCCACACACGTAAACGCGGTATGTTTATCGCGTAACGTAACCTTACTGCCCCATTTTTTCTGAAAATCTTCGAGATTGACTCCTAAAATTCTTTGACATGCCTCGGGATGAGTGTTGACGTAAGTTTGTTGGTAATTGATAAACGGCGCGAAGATCCCTATTCCGATCAGTAAACCCAAAGCGGCAGCCTTGTAGTCGCCCGCCGACAGTGTAGTGTAAAGCGCCCATCCCATGTTCAATACCATGATAATATGGCTAAATTGGCCAATTAGATTATATCCGCTCCAAGGGAAGAGTAAAAGCCCGAGCCCCCCGAAGAAAAAAAGGGGAAGAATCCCGATATGTAAGGCGATTCGGTTTTTAGTGAGTAAAAAAATTAGAAATCCAATTAAATAGGCGATACTTGAAGGTGCGCAGGCATTAAAAACAATCCACTCGATAGGCTTTACCTTGGACACCCCTAAAAAGAAATAGGTGCTGTTAATGGTGACAAGTAACAACATTACCGCTAAGAATATTCCCAATTTAAACATTAAAATAAACCTCCCAGAAATTTTTTTATTAATCCGTCTGTTTTAAGGATAAAACCTCCAGTAACGGGAGAGTCAAGCTAGTATTTTATCAAGCTTTAAAGCCGGATTTGAGTCCCTTTAATTACAACCTACATTTTAACGCGTAAAAGTTGTATACTAAAGGCAACCAGATTAACCTTGATTTAAAATGGTTTGCGAAAATGGGTATTTACATTTTTTCACGAACCATACGGTTAATAGGTTGCCTTTTAGAAAACCTTCTGTCAGGAGTTTAGCCATGAAACATCTTATTCTGACATTATTACTAGTATCTTTATTCTGCGGCGTCCTGCTCGCCAATCCGGTCACGCCTCTATCTGAAAATCCGATCCGGATAGTCCATCCGGTGGAAAAAGCGCGTTTACCCGCGCTAGACTCTACTTTCGTTTTTGGTTCGGCTCCTCCGGATGGAAAACTCCTGATTAACGGTATCCCGGTGCCGATCCATCCGGGTGGCGGTTTTTTGGCCATGGTCAAGCTGGCTCCCGGGGAATTTCAGATCCGGGCAGAACTGCAATTAAACGATAATACGTATCATTATACCCGTACAATTTTTGTGGCCGAACCCGGACAGCCGGCCCCCGATTCGCCATTAACCATCGAATATGTGACTCCGCAACAGGATCAGGAATTACTCCCCGGAGATCACTTTAATGTTGTCTGTAAAGGAAGCCCCGGAAAAACCGCCTATTTTACCGTCAAAGGAGTCCGAAAAAGATTCCCGATGACCGAGACCCGGACTGGGTCCGGTGGCATCTATCACGGAGTATACAAGATTGAAAGTACCGACCGGCTTAATAAATCCACGATCAAGGTAACCATCGTTGACCATAATAACCGAAAGAAATCCAAGGAAGCCGACGGTACCCTTTCCATGTTCCCAAACGAACTCCCCGTAATGGTTGAAACCGTTTCCCCCAGTACGATCCTTCGCGCCGGCCCTGCGTTAGCCCAGAATAATCAGGCAGGGTACCTGATGTTTTTACCCCAAGGGACCCTAATGCAAATAACCGGAAAAATAGGTAGTGAGTACCGAGTCCGCTTGAATAGAATCCAAACCGCCTGGGTAAACGTTAATCATGTTAAATGGCTTCCAAAAGGGACCCATCCAACCCATATTGTGGCCGGAAATATTGCTTTAAGCGCTAATGATAATTCAACATTAATCCGCCTCCCATTGGGGCGTAAGATACCTTTTAAAATCTATCCCGATGTTGAAGGGAATTATCTCGACATTTCATTCTTCGGCGCTTTCTCCAATACCGATTGGATCACTAATGCCGCAACCGGAGCCGTCAAACAGTTAAAATGGTTCCAGGATGATGAGGAAACATACCGGTTGCGGGTTTATACCATCCCTAACGGCTGGTGGGGTTATGACGCCCGATACGAAGGCAATCAATTTGTCTTTGAATTAAGATCCCCTCAGCCTGTTAGCGTCAATGGCTCACCTTTGAAAGGGCTTAGGGTCGCTGTTGACGCCGGACATTCAGCCGATACCGGAGCGATTGGGCCTACCGGTTATGCCGAAAAAGACGCCAATCTGGCCATTGCGGTTAATCTTAAAGAAAAACTGTTGGCTAAAGGGGCTAAGGTGATCATGATCCGCGAAGGCGATGAAAATGTCCCGTTAAACCAGCGGCCTCTAATCGCTTGGCAAAACAGGGCTGACATTCTGGTCAGCATCCATAATAACGCTCTGGGTTATGGCCAAAACCCATTTCTCAAACGCGGTTTCGGGGTTTATTACTATACCCCGATGAGCCTACCCTTGGCTAAAGATATCCATGAGGCTTATATTGAGGCTTTCCAGGCAAACAATGAATTTAAATTAAAGGATGATGGCTTATACTATGGCAACCTGGCCCTGGCCCGCGCCCCCCAAATGCCCTCCGTACTCATTGAGTCGGCGTATATGATTGTTCCTGAAGAAGAAGCATATTTAAAAACAGATGGTTTCCGCTCTGCCTGTGCCAATGCTATAATCAGTGGAATCGAACGTTATGCCCGCCGGATGCGTCCGGAAACAAAATAACTAAGAAAAGCGCCGTAAAGTCAAAAACTTCCGGCGCTTTTCATTAGTTCCCAGCAAAATCAATCGTCCTTCACAGACTAACCGAACCAATCGAAAAATGCGGCAAAAGCTAAACATCAAATACTTTTGCCCCATACCTCTTGCCTATTCCTTCTGCCTTTTCAATTATACCGGGGCCTGGGTAGTTGGGAGGCAAATAGTTCTCCCCGGAACAAAATCACTAGGCCTTAACCCCGGATTGAGGATTAAAATATCCGCGGCGCTCACTGTAAACTTTTCCGCAATTGAACTCAATGTTTCCCCCGATTCGATTAGATAAGTGTTATTTTCCGGACATTCAACGGGTTGGGGGGATGGAATACAGATGCGTTGCCCAGGAACCAGGAGGTTCGGGTCTAAACCGGGATTGGCAGTCTGTAGCGCTCCCACTGAAATATCGAATCTGGTTGCTAATAAAAATAGGGTGTCACCCGATTGAATTATGTAAATAGCGCCTCCCGGACAAGTAGTAACCGCCTGTGGGACGCAGATTTCCTGGCCGATTCGTAACGCATTGGGATTAATACTGGGATTAAGGGTGATAATGGCAGACACGGTGGTCCCAAATCGCTGCGCTATGGAGAATAAGGTGTCACCGCTACGAATGACATAAGTGAGGCTACCTTGGGGGCAGGTTACCGGTGGGGCGCCCGGGATACAAATTATCCGGCCGATTTGGAGCGAACTTGGGTCGAGGCCTGGATTAAGGGCATTAATCGCTGCCACGGTAGTCCCAAATCTTCGAGCCAGCGCAAACAGGGTATCACCCTGCTGAACCGTATATGAAAAACTGCCTTCCGGGCAAACTACTGGAGTTACTCCGGGGATACAAATGGTTTGCCCTACAAAAAGGGCGTTCGGATTTATTCCTCGGTTGATGGCAATAATGGCTGCCACGGTGCTCCTATATTGCCGCGCTAATGAAAACAAGGTATCCCCGGACCTAATTACATACGGAAAACTACCTTCCGGACAGGCCACGGGAGCTGCCCCGGGGATGCAGATTCCCTGGCCGATTCGGAGCCCATTAGGGTTAATACCGGGATTAGCGGCGATAATAGCGTTAACGGTAGTGTTATATGTTTGAGCCAGCCTAAACAATGTATCTCCCGCCTTGATACTATATACAAACGATCCCGGAGGGCATTGAGTTGACACATTTATCACTTCTTTCCTTGGACTTTTAGTATATAGTATTAGGTACGCTATGACTTTGGAACGTGCTTTTGGTATTCAATAATGACCTTACCGATTAATTCGGGTAAAAAAAACGAGCGGCTCATCTTATTTAAGTAGCTCGGATATATTTTACAATCATGGTTATAAATTTAATTAAGTAACCTCTATTCAAGAACATATGTTCATGGTAATATCTTGATGAGAACATTTGTTCGGAGGTTAATAAAATGCATAAAACTAAAACCGTTCTAAAGAAACGAAA
>JAEZJK010000057.1 GCA_023415835.1 Bacillota bacterium | reverse complement strand
TTCGTTTCTTTAGAACGGTTTTAGTTTTATGCATTTTATTAACCTCCGAACAAATGTTCTCATCAAGATATTACCATGAACATATGTTCTTGAATAGAGGTTACTTAATTAAATTTATAACCATGTTTTTGAAAAAAGCCATTTTAACTATATTAATTCTTTCTTTAGTATCACTTACCGGTTGTATTTTTGGTAAAAAACAAGAAACGGGTTTTAAAAGCATGGAAGAGCTCCACCGGGAGAATGGGGTCCCAGTAAAAATTGAAGAGGTTAGGACCGGTGATTTTGCAGCGGTTCTAAAATATTCAGCTACATTGAGGGCTCGTTCCGAAGCGGTCCGATATGCCAGAATCTCTGATGTCGTTCAAGACGTCTATTTTAATGTCGGGGATTATGTTCGGGAAAATCAAACTGTCGTTTCTTTTCCGCAAAACAATCAAACAACGCAGTACTATCAATTAAAAGCCAGTTATGAATTGGCCGAGGCGACCTACCGGCGGATGGAACAGATGTATAAGGAAGGGGTAATCTCCAAACAAGAACTGGATTCTGCCCGTACCAATTTTGAGGTTACGCGGGCCAATCTGAATACGACGGATGACGCGTTACGGGTGAAAGCACCGTTGAGTGGTTATATCACCCAGTTGAATGTCAAGCCTACCGATAATGTAAACCCCGGTACTCCTTTGTTTACCGTTTCCAACCTGGATCTGGTCGAAGCGGAGATTTGGGCCTCCTCCAAAGAGGTAGATCAAATTAAAGTTGGCCAAAGAGTCACTTTGGAATGGGATGGTAAAACGGTGGAAGGCTCAGTCTTTCAAGTGAGTCAGATTATGGACGGCAGTAAAAAAGCATTTGAAGTAAAGGCCCTATTTAAGAACTCAACTAAGGTTTTGACCAGCGGCATTACGGCTGATATTTCAATCCAAACCTATAATAACGATCAGGCAGTTGTAGTCCGAAGAAAGAATCTCGTTGATGAAGACGGCAAGCGTTTTGTCTATGTTGTCAATAATGGAAAGGCCGTCAAACGGGAAATTATGGCGGGAAAAGAGCAGGGAGCATTGATTGAAGTAAAATATGGCCTAAAACCGGGTGAGTTCATCATCACCGAAGGGAATACAATGGTGACGGACCAGACCAAAGTCAACATTATCAATTCGTGATTTTCACCGTCAAAAATCAGGGGAGGACATACTTTTATGTTTTTATCCGATCTTTCCATAAAACGGCCGGTGATGATGAGCATGATCCTAGTGGTGTTCTTGCTCTTCGGTTTTATCGGGTACAACAACTTACCGTTAACCTTAATGCCGAAATTTAATTTGCCTGTAGTTACAGTACAAACTGTCTATGCCGGAAGCGGCCCTTTAGAGGTTGAAAGCCAGATCACCAAAAAGATCGAAGATGAGGTCGCCGCTTTAAGTTTAATTGAGAAGATTACTTCTTATTCAATGGAGAACGTTTCCATTGTTATGCTCCAATTTGATTTTGGCAAAGATGAAAATGTCGCCCTCCGGGAAGTCAAAGATAAAATCGATCAGATCTTAAATGATTTACCCGACGGGGCTGATCAACCGATCGTCCAGAAGGTAGATATCTCGGAGACGCCGATTATGAATATCGTTATGGATGCGGATTTACCGGCCACCGAACTTTACACCCTTGCGGATAATAAGGTGAAGGACCGTCTATCCCAAGTCAAAGGAGTTGGTAAGGTTGACGTCATCGGCGGCGAGGAACGGGAGATCCGGGTTGAGCTTGACAAGAGGGTAGTTTATGAAAACTCGTTATCCCTGTCGCAGTTGGCCGGTATTATTGGGGCCGCTAACCTGGATATGCCGGGCGGAAATTTGAAAGAAGCGGGACAAGAATATTCGGTGCGTCTCATGGGTGAAATTCCAACTCTCGAAGCCTTGCGGAACCTTAATGTTTCGACTTCAACCGGGACTAAAAAACTATGGCAATTGGCGGATGTAAAAGATTCCATCAAAGAAGTCCGCCAACGCGTTACCTATACCAATAATCAAACGAAACAGCGAAATGCTAATTCGGTCTTGCTTACAGTGGTTAAGAATCCGCTCGGAAACACCGTTGAGACGGTGGACGCCATCACTAAAATTTTACCTGAAATCGAGCAGGAGTTAGGGAACGGTATTAGCTTGAATGTGGTGAGCGAGCAAGGCACTTACGTTAAGGATACTGCTGGAGACGCATTCGGCAATATATATCAGGGTATTATACTAACATCCCTGATTTTATTACTGTTTTTGCACGACCTTCGCTCAACCATGATCGTCGCCATATCGATGCCGATGTCAATCATTCCAACTTTTATGGTCATGAATTTGTTGGGGATTTCTTTGAATAGTGTATCACTAATGGGCTTATCCACTGCTAGCGGGGTGTTGGTTGCGAATTCGGTCGTCGTGTTAGAAAACATCTTCCGGCGCAGGAGTTTAGGTGAAGACCGGAAGCAAGCTGCGGCTTTGGGTACGGCGGAGGTAACCACGGCGGTAATTGCTTCAACCTTAACCAATATCATTGTCTTTTTACCGATTGGGACCATGCCGGGGTTAGCTGGATTAATGTTAAAAGATCTTGCCTTGACCGTAACGATTGCCACTTTATTTTCGATTATCGCTTCGTTTACAGTCACCCCGATGCTGGCTGCCTTAATCCTGCCCGACGCGATTGGTGAAAAAAAACGTTTCGGGGTCGCTTTTGACCGGTTTTTTAAATCGTTTGAAAACGCTTACCGGAAATTGCTTGACATTATTTTAGCTAGTAAGAAACAGAGTAAAATGGTTATTGTTGTGACAATACTGCTTTTTATTGGTTCAATGCTCCTCTTCGCCAAAGTACCGTTTGATTTTGTACCGTCCCAAGACGCCGGAAACCTTAAAATTGTGGCCGAGTTGCCGTTGGGATACGATTTAACCGAAACAGCCCGTTTGTTACAGCGGATTGAAGACCGAACCAAGAAACACCAAGAAGTGGTTAGCTTGTTAACAACATTGGGTAAAGAATCAGACCTTAATCAAGGGGTCAATCTGGCATCACTCGGTGTAAAACTGGTGGACAAAGAAGATCGGAAGCTATCCGATAAAGAAATAGCCGCGTTACTTACTAAAGAACTTTCGGATCTTCCAAACGTCAAAATTAAAGTATCGGCTGTTTCCGGATTCACTAGCAGTGGTTCATCCGCTCCGGTAGATTTTTACCTAAGGGGCCAAAATATCGATAAACTAGAGAAATATGCCGATTTACTCTTGGCTAAGCTCAAAACTATCCCGGGATTGATGAATATTGACACCAGCACCAGACCGGGGAAACCGGAGATTACCATCTATCCGGATCGGACTAGGATGACGGAAGCCGGAGTCACCATGCAAGAGTTGGCTGTCTTAATACGGGCTTCTCTGGAAGGGGTAGAGGTCACCAAGTACAAAGAGAGCGGTAACGAATACGATATCCGGGTGGTTTTAAACAAAGAGTCCATCCCCAGTTACGAAGAGCTACAAAACTTGCCGGTTTACACTAAGAAAGGGACTCTTCCAATCTCCCATTTTGCCGAGCTGAAATTTACCGGCGGATATAATAAGATCATGCATACGGACAAATTTACAACCATTGAATTTACGGCGGACACTTTGCCAGGATACGCGCTGGGCGATATTACGAAAGTTGTGAATCAGGCGATTGAAGAACTGAATTTACCCTCTGGCTATCAATTGAAATGGGCCGGGTTCGCCGATATGATGTATGAGACGCTGGGAAATATGGCGTTCGCTTTGACACTGGCGATTATTTTAACCTTTATGCTGCTCGCGGCGACAGTTGAAAACTTTAGCCAACCCTTATTAATCCTGGCTACAGTGCCGCTTTGTATGATTGGCGTTGCCATCGCGCTGGTGACAACGGGCACGACATTGTCGATTATGGCCATGTTTTCAGTGGTTATGTTAGTTGGAATGGTGGTCAATAATGCCATTTTAATCCTGGACTATACTAATCAGTTACGGGGCCAAGGTATGGATTTGCATTCAGCCTTATTGGAGGCATGCCCGGCTAAGTTAATGGCGATTATCATGTCCAACTTAGCGGCCATTCTGGGGATGCTGCCGATGGCGATGGCGATCGGGGGAGCCGGGGCAGAAATGCGTCAACCATTAGGTATAGTAACTATCGGAGGTATTGTGTCATCAACCGTATTGACCCTGGTGGTGATTCCGGCGGTTGAAAATCTGATCGGCCAAAATCGCGGCGCCAAAAAAAACGAGGGGTTGCCGCTAAGGTAGATCAGTCCTGGTAAGCTATTAAAGTATGCTGGAGGTTAAGTGATATGTTGCGAAAAAAAATAATTTGTCTCTTCGTTTTAGTAATAATGTCCCTGCCGGTTCGGGCGTTGGCCGCCGATAACCTTCAATCTATGGCGCAACCGGAAATTTTATCCCTGCAACAATGCCTGGATTTGGCTCTCAAGAATAATAAACAGGTTCAAGAGAAAGAAAAGAAAGTGACCATTGCGGAAGGGGAGGTCAAAGAGGCTAAGGCCGGCTTCTGGCCCACTTTAAACTACCAAGCCGTACGCGAGGAGTCGGATGTACCCCAATATCAGGTAGGCCGGACTTATGAGAAAACCGATTTTAAAGCCGGAGTCAACGCTTCCGTACCGCTCTATACCGGTGGAATGTTAAAAAATAACTTGAAATTGGCCCGAATCCAGTTGGACTCAACCCGGGAAGATCTCCGTAAAACCAAACAACAATTAACTTATGATGTGAAACAAGCTTATTATAATGTCTGGTTGGCCGAACGGATCGCCCAGGTCCAACAGGCATCCTATGACAATTTGGACCACCATGTGACTAGGGTTCAAAGCCGTTATCAAGCGGAGACGGCGTCGCGTTTGGATCTGCTGCGCGCCAAAGTCCAACGGGATACTTTAAAACCGAAGGTAATCAACGCCCAAAATCAATTGGTCCTGGCAAAATTACAACTGGCGACCATTATCGGTTATCCCAAAGATCAACCATATCAGGCACAGTATGATACGGATAAATTAGAAATGCCCGAGTCAGTTAGTTTGTCCTTAGCGCAAGTCCTAGACGAAGCCTACCAAAACCGTCCGGAGCTACATCAAATTCGGCAACTGGCCGAGGTTAACCAAGTTATCACCGTGATGGAGAAAGCAAGTTATAAACCTAATGTCGGATTAAGCGTCGGATACGGTGGGATCAATAAAGATATTAATTTTGATGATTGGTACGCTGCCTGGTCAGTTACTTTTTCCGTGGGCGGGAAACTTTATGACCGGAAAATCCATGCTAAAATCGAACAAGCAAAAAATAAAGAGGATTTGAGCGCGATCCAAGAAGCCGATTTGCGCGATAAGATTCGTTTAGAAGCCGAACAATCATTACAAAATCTTTCGGTAAGCATCGAAACTACACGGGCCAACCAAGCCAGTATCGAATTGGCCAAAGAATCCTTGCGGATGACTCAAATTAGGGTCGACAACGGCATGGCGACCACCATGGATATCATGGACGCCCAGTTGGCGTTGGACCAAGCTTTGACCGGATATTACCAAGGGGTAGTCTCTTATCTTACCGCTGAGGCGAAGATTGATTTGGTCACCGGGAAGGACTGACCATTTAGGAATTAAAAACGGGGGAAAGACACTACTGTCTGTTCCCCACGATTTTTTATGGGTGGAACTAAAACAAGGGTCCTACAATGTTGATTCAATCTGTTTCGTCTAAAATTGTATTATAAAGAAGATTAGCCATAGGAGTATGTTTTCATGCGTAATTTAATCTACTTGATAATGGCCTTTAATATATTGCTGATAGGCGCGGCTGAAAAGTCTTACGGTTACATTCAAAAAGATGGAACTAACCAATCCATCCCAATGAAATCTCAGTTCGAAAGAGAGTATGACTTTATGGATTCGATCAATCATGATCGCGATATAAGTACCGTATCGTTGAATTTATTAAAGAAAACTTCGGAAAATGATAAATGGTCTTTTTGCAAAGGTCTTACTGTTACACGACCGGAGGGAGAAATTAGTTATAAGGGTGAGATACTTGAAAGTACAGCTGTCGGCATTGGACCTGTTGGGCTGGCCCGATATCGACTGCGTGAATTTGACAAATTGTCAGTATCATTTGATATGAGCGGCGCTTTAATTTTCTACAGCGAGAAATTTCCAGCCGGAGGACGGCATTACAATTTTATGTGGCGTATTGGGCCTAAATTCATTTATCAAATCAGCGAAAACTTTTTAATCAATCTCGGATATAAACTTATGCATGTTTCAAACGGCTCTTTATCCGGCTATCATAATCCGGCTTATGACTCAAAGGGGATCTCGTTATCTCTGATGAAGTTCTTTTAGAAAACCGGAATCTAAAATAAGAAAGAATACGCCTCCCTTTTTATTAAGAAGTCGTCCACGTCAATTTCCAATTGACCCACGTGAAATTATGAAAATGGGCTGACGTGGATCGACAGCATCGGTAGCATTTTCTAGATAGATTTGAATTTTGTTATTCATAATTTAGCGTTGACAGAAAATTGCACTTTTGAAGTAAATGTAATTACTTTCGGTAACATTTTCAGATTTGGCTGGAAATGCTGTTTGGGCCTACTTTTACCTTTGGCTGTTTGTTATAATAAAAAACATAAAGAGACGGGCAACGATAAATATTGTTAGGAGCAAAGGTGATGGGAGTATTTAATCGAATTATTACTTTAGTTTTGATAGGAGTAATAACGCTCTCTATTTCAGGGGCATTTCCGGTAAAAGCGGAAGAAACTGTTCGGCCGGAAGTAAGGGCATTATGGGTAGATGCGTTTCGTCCCGGAATCAAGACCCCTGCTCAAGTTGATAAATTAATTGAAGACTCTTTAAATGCCAATATTAACACCTTAATTGTTCAGGTGCGCCGGAGAGGGGACTCTTATTACAACAAAAGCATTGAACCGCGGACTGAGGACCCCGAGCTGGAGCCGGGATTTGACGCTTTGCAATACTTAATCGAGAAAGCCCATGCGAATCAGATTGAGGTGCATGCTTGGCTTAATACCTTGGTGGCTTGGAATAGCGCTATACCTCCGCAAGACCCCAATCATGCCTGGAACCTTCATGGAGATCGAGTTACGGATAAAGAAACCTGGGTTTCTTATTACCGCGTTTATAATGATACTAATCAGAAATGGTCGGAGAAACTGTATTCCTCTTATTATTTGGATCCGGGCAATCCGGCGGTTGTCGACTACACTGCTGACGTCTACCTTAATGTTGTGAAAAATTACGATGTAGACGGAATTCATCTCGACTACTCCCGTTATGCCGGGACTGGCTGGGGTTATAACCCGACCAGCGTGGCCCGGTATAATACCCGGTATAGGACGAACGGTATGCCGAGTCCGGATGATCTGAGATGGGCCGGGTGGCGGCGGGAGCAGACCGCCAATTTGATACGGAAGATTTATTTGAAAGCCATCGCCATTAAGCCAAAATTGAAAGTCTCCTCCGCGGTGATAACCTGGGGCGCCGGACCGGTGGCCGAAAAGGATTGGGAGAAGTCCCAGGCGTATGCCCAGGTTTATCAGGATTGGAGAAGCTGGCTCCAGGAAGGGATTATCGATCTGGCGATCCCGATGAATTATTATAGTGAATGGAACCCCAACCAGCAAAATTGGTATAACCAGTGGATCGAATGGGAAAAAGACAATCAGTACGATAGGCAAATCGTGATCGGCCCGGGAATTTTTATGCAATATATCGAGCAATCATTGGCTCAAATCCGGAGGGCCCAGGAACCGTCAGCCCTCGGAAATATGGCGGCCGGTGTATCCCTTTACGCTTATGGGGCCAGTAATCTTTATAGCAGTAACGATTTCAAGGAGACCGTCGCATCCAGGGGTTTGATCCGCCACCCGTACCGGTTTATTCCGGAGACGAATGACTGGTTTTTTGAACTGCTCTCGAAAGGTGGGGGCTACCAGGATCCGGTCTTGAATAAGCGTATTGAGACTAAACCGGTTTTCCCGACACCGGCGCCAATCCCTGATATGCCCTGGAAATCAAATCCGGTGAAAGGTTTCTTGATGGGTACGGTATCCGACCCCGAAGGGAAAGGTTGGGACCATTTAAAGGTAACCGTCGAACCAGCCGACGCATCTGAAGAATTAAAAGTTTCCCGGGAGGTTTATACCGACGGGAGTGGTTGGTTCGGCTTGGCGGAGTTACCGCCCGGAGAATATCTGGTTTCCATCAGTAAGGATAATTTTATCGGAGCGACGGCTCAATTGGTTCTTGTCCGGCCAGGCCGGGTTTCTGAAGTAGTTTTTGTCCGGAATGAGGAGGAATAACCGGAGTTACGAACTTTTTCACGTGGGTTAAACGGTAGTTGACGTGGACGACTACTATGATAAACTAAAGAAGTATAAGTAAATCAAACTATTGAGGTGATTGATTTGAATGTATTTTGTCCAACCCGCGCCCAGGCTTTCGACTTGCTTCGGCAGTATACCAAAAATGATTATTTGGTCAAACATGCTTTGGCGGTTGAAGCGGTGATGCGGCATTTTGCCGGAGAATTCGGCGAAGATGCCGAGAAATGGGGAGTTATTGGCTTAGTCCATGATTTAGACTATGAGCAATTTCCGGAAGAGCATTGTGCTAAAGTCAACCAAATTTTGGCCGAAAATAACTGGCCGCAGGATTATATCCGGGCAATAGTTAGTCATGGTTGGCAAGTCTGTTCCGAGGTCGAACCCAAGGAACGTATGGAAAAAGTTTTGTACACCATTGATGAGCTCACCGGGTTAATTACCGCTACTACCCTAGTGCGCCCCGATAAAAATATTTTTAACTTGGAAGTAAAATCAGTGCTGAAGAAATGGAAGGAAAAAAGCTTTGCCGCCGGAGTGAACCGGGAAGTCATCACCGCGGGAGCGGCAATGTTAGGGATGGAATTGCAAACCGTGATTGCGGAGACTATTCGCGGTATGCAAAGCGTAGCCGGAGAACTTGGACTGGACGGGAAAAAATAGGCTTTAAAACATCCTCTGCGCTTTGCAACAATCATTGACAAGCTCAAGTTAACAATCATTTTACGATTAACGCCAAACCGAGATTGACCAAATTGCAGTGGCAATATTTTTTTATGACCAGTTGTGGAAACATACTGGTTTTTTCATTTGGGAGGAAATGATCTGAATTTATAGAATCTATTTTCAGGAATGAGAGGGAAATTTTTGTCTAAAAGCGCCATATTTGGCAGCTATAATATGCTCACCTTTTTTGGAAACTTTTATCTCCATGTCTTTATTACGGTAATAGTCGTTAGTTTGGGAATATAGCGCGGAAAATGGGACAACGGATAAAAAGAATATATTTGGGTTAACTGTTTCGGTGGAAAAAATTTGTTTGATGACTTGTTGAAAGAGGTTAAGGAACTCCAACCAGATTTGGCGAGAAGATACGGATAGGCGATTGAAAACATTCATACGCCGTTTGAAAGGATCAACTGTATATGAGAGGACAGCGCCGCGGGATACCAGATATAGCGGTTCGATTGACTTGGAAGTTGTCGGTCAATGCGGCGTTGAAACGCAAGAACAGTTTTTAGCAAGAGCCTACCAATCCGCTTGAAGATGGTTTGATTAAGTCTCCGATTACAGATCTAGATCTTCGGGAGTAACATAATGGCTGAGTAAACGTTGAATATCCTCGGCTGGTGCGGCGATGTCTGTATCGATCTTTTTGGCGTCAGTACTGCTAATACTGAGGTAAATTTGATTTTTACGGTGAAAAGGGATTGATATATAATCTTGAAAAATACGACGTAACGTAGGTGATTGAAGATGGTAATATCATCAAGAGTAACAATACGCCAGTGGTGATTGGATGAACGATTGGAGGGTTATTTACGGTTGTGAAAACCAGTAATCTTGGAAAGAGAATCATGGTGATCGGTTCACCGGGCAGCGGCAAGAGTACCTTTGCGCGGCGTTTAGCTGAGCTAACCGGATTACCAATAGTCCATCTTGATAAAGAGTTCTGGAACCCAGGCTGGATTGAAACGCCGAAGGACGAATGGCTCGAGAAACAGCAGGCCTTGATTTCTCAAAACACCTGGATCATGGACGGCAATTATAGCGGGACCATGGATTACCGCCTTGAAAAAGCCGATACCATATTCTGTCTTGATTTAAATCGGTTAGCCTGTTTATGGGGTTGTTTCAAAAGGTTTATCACGCACATTGGAAAAGTCAGGCCGGATATGCCCGAGGGATGTCTCGAAAAGATCGATTGGGAGTTTATCAAATATATCTGGAATTTTCCAAAGCAGTCAGGGGTAAAAAATAAAGAAAGGCTGAGGAGAGTCCGGGACAAAAAGGTCATTGTGTTCACCCGGCATAGTGAGGTGAAACGGTGGTTAAAGGGGATAAGCGATGAAAATTGACCGACTGCTCGGTTTGGTAATGTATCTGCTCAATCGTGATATAGTCCCGGCGCGGGTACTAGCTGAAAAATTTGAAGTATCTCCCCGTACGATCCAACGTGATATTGAATCCTTGAATCTTGCAGGTATTCCGGTAACCTCGATTAAAGGCACAAACGGCGGATATGGCATTGCTGACGGCTTTAAAATTGATAAACAGGTCATGAATACCTCTGATTATCTAGTTATCATTACGGCTTTAAAAGGTTTATGTTCAGCTTACGAAAATCATCAGCTAGCCGCGACACTTGAAAAATGGCTATCCATAGCTTCTGAAAAACAACTTGCTCCTTCAAAAATCCAGCTTGATTTTGGCGTATTACGTGAGGGCGCTCATACTGCCCAATATTTAAAAATGCTTGAAGCGGCGATCGATAACAAGCTGGTTGTTGAATTCGACTATACGAACGCTGAAAATGGGAAAACACATCGGCTAGTTGAGCCTGTTGCGATGACTTATAAATGGTATGCCTGGTATTTATTTGGGTTTTGCCGTGAAAAACAGGATTATCGCTTGTTCCGGCTCTCGCGAATCCGTGAGTTGACAACCACCGTTCTTCCCTTTTCAATGATTCACGAAAATGCCCATCAATTGCTGGCCGAGTATGAACAACGTGATAATCGCCAATATCTGCATGTAAAAATGATCTGCCAACCGGAACTGCGGATATCAGTTGAAGAATATTTTCCAAAAGCTAAAATTAGCGAGACAGAAGCCGACGGTTTGCTATTTGAATTCGATGTGCCTGGGAATGAGCGGGGCTGGTTCGGAATTTTGATGAGTTTCGGCGGTCAATTAAAGGTGCTGGAACCGGAGGGGTTACAAAAGATGCTAACAGAAAAAGCTAAACAAATCGTAGAAATCTATTAATAATCGACGACATACTGTTGTCTGATATCTTCTTGTATAATATAGGCAACTAAATTCATGGAGGATGAATCGGATGACCATAAAAGAAATTGAGAATAGTATCGGTTTTTGTGGATTGGTATGCAAATTCTGTAGTCTTTCGCATCGGTGTACTGGTTGTAAGTCCGATAATAACTGTTGTAGTAAGCGTTTATCGCCTGAAGGCTGTTATCAGTATAATTGTTGTAGTAACAAAGGGTTAAATGGTTGTTGGGAATGTGCTGATTTTCCTTGCGGGAAGGATATGTTTTCCGGGAGTCACGGTATTCGGCTGAAGGCTTTTGTCCGTTGCGCCAAAGAAGACGGTTTGCAAAAGTTTGCCGAATATCTGAAAAGAAACGCCGATAATGGCGTGGAATATCATAAAGATGGCCTGACCCGCGGTGATTATGATAATTTGGAAGATGAGGAACAGGTACTGAGATTATTACGAACCGGAAAGAACAAAGGATGGAAATAAAGAGTGGAAAAAGGGTATCTTCCAACCAGGATGACTGCCACGACGGAGTTTATCGATGCGGATTGTTTGGTGATAATTGACGGGATCGCATATCGTGGAAAATGACTAGCAATTGAATCCATTAATTTCCTATGATAAACTAAAGGCAGACATTTAAATCAAATAGTATTTTCCGATGTTTAAAAGAGGGGGGATCGTCACTTGAATATTCAACGGGAATTATTTGGGAAGGCACATGACGGAAAAGAGGTTGAATTATTCACCTTGAGCAATAACCATCATATGACAGTCCAATTGATGACCTATGGCGGAACTGTCACTTCAATCCGGGTACCCGATAAAGAAGGTCGAATTATCGATGTTGTTCTTGGGTTTACTACTTTAGAAGAATATCTGGGTAAGCATCCCTATTTCGGAGTAATTGCTGGCCGGTATGCCAACCGGATTGCTAGAGGCCGTTTCGCCCTGGATGGCTTTGAATATCAACTGGCGCTAAATGACGGTAAAAACCATCTTCATGGGGGCATTATAGCTTTCGATAAAGTTGTTTGGGGATCTACCGAAATTAAAAAAGATGACGTTATCGGCGTTGAGTTGATGTACTTATCGAAAGACGGTGAAGAAGGTTATCCGGGGAACCTCCGTACCGTAGTAAGATATCTGTTAACTAATCAAAACGAATTAATCATCGAATATGAGGCCGTCTCCGACAAACCCACCGTGGTTAACCTGACCAATCATAGTTATTTCAATTTGAGTGGCGAAGGTTCAGGGGATATCCTAGGCCATGAAATGATGATCAATGCGCTGCGATATACTGCCGTTGCTGATGGGTTGATTCCCACCGGCGAATTGAAATCGGTGTCCGGTTCTGCCATGGACTTCACTGCGCCAAGGATCATCGGTTCCCGTATTGGTGAACTTAAAAACGGTTATGATCATAACTATGTTTTAAATAAAACCAATGATGAAATGTCGTTGGCGGCAAAAGTATATGAGCCCGTTAGTGGAAGGATAATGGAGGTATTTACTACCGAACCGGGAGTGCAATTATATACCGGGAATTTCTTGGACGGGACATTTCAGGGTAAATCGGATAGGAATTATTACAAACAAGGAGGATTTTGTTTGGAAACGCAACACTTTCCCGACTCGCCAAACCATCCGTATTTCCCGACAACACGTTTGAATCCAGGAGAGACCTTCAAATCGACGACGATCTATAAATTTTCCACCAAGTAGCTGACCGGCGTATAAAGTTGGTAACCATATACCATAATAACCGACCGTGTCAATCCCAGGACCGGTTATAGCACTTATAAATCAATAAGTTCCTGTATCATCTAAATGTTCGGAAGCAATCATTGTTGAGAAGTTACGAGTTGGCGGATTGCGATTGTGATGTCTAAGGAATTTTTAAAGTAAAAACAGAGATTGACCAAAATAGTTTTGGACAGTCTCTGTTTTTGATTAAATATTAGCAAAACTGGGTTTACCTTGTTCAACTCCGAAAGTATGTTTTAACTTCAAGTACGATATACTTAAAAATTTTCCATATATAGGAGGAGAATTAAAATTTAAAACGAAATAACATAACATACATTTTGGATCAAATTTTCATAAAATTAACAGTAAAATTTTAGTTTGGTGACGGTGCTATGGAACTAAACGCATTTAAGCAGATTATCGATGCTAATTCGGAGTTATATCAAATCTTTAAAGGATGCCCTTATGAGATTTTAAGACATTGGGAAATGAATGAATACCGGGCTGGTACGGTTATTTGCCGCCAAGGTGAGATAATTGACCGCTTGTATATCATTATCGACGGTTATGCCGACATTTATTATATGGCCGAAAATGGCAGGAAGTATTCTTTGATCACTTTAAAAGATGGTGATGTAGTAGGTGAAATCGAGATTCTGGATAAACGACCGTATAGCGCAAATATGGAGGCATACTCCGATTTAAAAACATTGGAGATTACCCGTGATTATTTTCTTAAGTGGATGGATATGGATCGTAATATTAACTATACCATCACTCGAATTCTCTCGAATAGATTCTATCATCTTGTTTTGAAAGCGGGAAAAGACACGCTTTATACACTTAAATACAGGTTATGCGCTTATTTGTTATCACGTGGAAAACACATTTCCCCAAAAAAGACTATTGATGTAGAAATTAAGTTTAATAAAGAAAAGTTAAGTGAGGAATTTGCAGTTACCTCGCGAAGTATCAACCGCATTCTGAATGGATTACAAAAAAGAAGCATTCTAGAGATAAGGGCCAATTCCGTTCTAATAAGAAATCTTGAGAAATTGTCTAAAGAGGAAGAATACTATGATATATAAGTATAATTAAAGTTTTTCGGATAACCGAACGGTTTCTAAAAAATTATTCAATAAATTTAGTTATTTTCTTGAAAAAGGTAGGTTAAAAACATCTATTTTCAGTGCCTCTGTGGTTATTATATTACGGGCGACAGAGATATGAAGGTACTGAGAAAGAAGCATACCAGCCTAGTCAATAGAGGTCTTGGATCAACCATGTTGATAACAGAATCGTAAAATTTTATTAAAAGGGAGGATAGAGAAAATGTTCAAACACGGTTTAAACATTGGAGTGGTTCTTTTTACTTTATTATTGGTTTTGATGGTTGGTGGTGTATATGGGGCTGCTGTTTTCAAAGTGGGTATGGTTACCGACTCGGGGACTATTGATGACAAATCGTTTAATCAAGGAACTTGGGAAGGAATCCACCGGGCAGGGAAAGAGTTCAAACTGGAAACAATATTTTTAAAACCGGAAGGAACCACGGAAGCTGATTATGTCAAAGATATTAGTAATCTTTATGATGGCGGTTTTAGACTGATAATTTGTCCAGGATTTAAGTTTGAAACAGCTATTTTCCAGGCGCAACAAAAATATCAAGACGCAAAATTTGTTCTGATCGATGGACAACCTCATGCTGGGGATTTTAAACCGGTGTTAGGTAAAAATACGGTATCAATTTTATTTGCGGAGCATGAGTCCAGTTTTTTGGCCGGAGTGGCCACAGCCTTAAAAATTAGAGATGGGGAAGCCGGTATACTTTGTGGCATGGAAATTCCTCCGGTTCAAAGATTCAATTGGGGTTTTCAACAGGGTATTAAGTATGCGAATGAACATTATAAAACTAATGTTAGGATTAAGCCTGAAAACGTTATTTATCAAGGTTCCTTTGACAATGTCGCCGCAGGGCAACAAATAGCGGCTATGATGTTTGACAAAGGGGTTAAAGTAATTTTTAATGCCGCTGCAGGTACTGGGATTGGCGCTATTAATGAAGCAAAAAAACGGGCAAAAGTAAGTCAAATAGCCTGGGTGATTGGGGTTGATCGCGATCAATATGCGGATGGAATTTATGAAGGTAATAAATCCGTTATTTTAACTTCTGCCATGAAATGTGTTGATCAAGCTGCATACGCAATGATTAAAGCACTTAAGGAAGGGAATTTCCCAGGCGGACAGACATTGACTTTTAATGCTAAGACCAATGGAATCGGGATTCCTAACAACAATCCTAATTTAAGCGATGAAATTCAAACCAAAGTGGTTGAAGTTTTAAAAGGGCTGCAATCAGGTAAGATAATAGTTTTCGACCGGCAAGGTAATTTAATTAAATAACTATAAGTCAACCAAATAATAAGAAGAAAAACACTCTAAGAAATAATTTCTAGATCTCAATTAAATTTTGAGGATATTATGGAACCGGAAGTCATAAAAACTATCTTTAAGCAAAACCAAGAACTTAATGAACTTTTTAGAAATTGTCCCGTTGAAATCTTAAAGCACTGGGATATCAAAGAATACCCAGTAGGCGCCCTTGTATACCGTCAGGGTGAAAAATGTGATCGTTTAAGTATTATTGTTGATGGTTGTGTCGACATTTATGTTATGGCCGAGAATGGCAAGAAATATTCGCCGAGAATCTTAGAGAAGGGTGACTTTATTGGGGAGATGGAGCTCTTTGAAGAAAAGCCATTACTCAACTCTGTGGAATCAATCACTAAACTTAAATTATTACAAATCAAACGGGACTATTTTCTAGAATGGCTGGAATTAGATAAAAATATTAGTTTGTACATTATAAAATACTCAAACAATCGCTCATGTATCTGTGCGCAGAAAGCAATGGAGAACTCGCTGTATTCATTAAAAATGAGGGTGTGTAATTATTTAGTATCGTGTAGTACTCAGATTAATAACGAAGATAGCCGTATTGAAATTAAACTTAATAAAGAAAAACTTAGCGAAAGATTTGCAGTTACAATAAGAAGTATCAACCGTATTTTACAACACTTAAAAAAAGGTAATATTATTACGGTTGATGCTGATTCAATTATCATTAAAGACCCCAAAAAACTAACTCTTGAAGTGGAAAAAAGTCGATCCCTATAGCGCTTTGCAAAATAGTCGTCCACTTTTGTCAGCTCGATCCAGGGGAAATTGTTAAAATGGGTTGAGATATTGAAGAATCAAAAAAGGAGGCGAATTTTATGGGTAAGAAAGTCTTGTTAATTGGGTTAAATCTGATAATGTTAGCTTGCGGGGCTATATGTTGGAGTGAAGCTAATCCTTTAAAAGTTGGCATGGTAAGCGCCGGATCGATTGATGACAAATCATTTAATCAAGGTACTTGGGAAGGGATACAAAAAGCCGGGTCAAAATACAATTTAGAAATTACATATTTAAAATCAAACGGTAATACTGAAGCGGACTACCTTAAGGAAATCAGTAACCTCCACGATGCCGGGTTTAATATGATCTTCTGTCCCGGATTTAAAATGCAGACCGCAGTTTACCAAGCGCAACAGAAATACCCTGATACAAAATTCATACAAATTGACGGGAAACCCCACTCTGGAGATTTTAAGCCGGTAATCACAAAGAATACGGTAGCCGTAATCTTTGCAGAGCATGAAGCGGGTTTTTTGGCTGGGGTTGCGGCCGCATTACAACTTAGAGAAGGAGAAGCAGGTTTTATCGGTGGAATGGCCGTCCCGGAAGTCCAGAGGTTTAATTGGGGCTTTCAACAAGGTATCATATACTCAAATAAGAACCTAGGATCAAAAATCATAATCAAACCGGACAACGTTATATATATAGGCACATATACCGATATAGCAGCCGGACAACAACTTGCCGCCCAGATGTTTGAAAAAGGGGTCGATGTAATTTTTTGCGCCGCGGGTGGAGTTGGTATGGGGGCTATTAGCGAGGCTAAAACCCGTGTGCAAAACGGTGAGAAGGTCTGGATAATCGGTGTTGATCGCGATCAATATGATGATGGTGTTAATAGTAACGGGAAATCTGTTATTCTAACTTCCGCAATTAAACGTCTTGATCAAACTTCATTTACAATCATCAAGGCAGCACAAGAAGGAGAATTTCCAGGTGGTGAAACTCTTACCTTTAACGCCAAGTCAGATGGGGTCGGTATTCCTGAAAAAAATCCAAATCTAAGTAAGGAAGTCCAAGGTAAGGTGGCTAATGTTTTAGAAGAACTACAATCCGGCAGAATTATAGTATCCGATAAACAAGGAAATTTATTCAAATAAAGTCACGATTATCGATAAAAAGCTGGAAGAAGAGGATAGAGCGGAACTGTTCTCTTCTTCTCGTATTTTTTGTGATACCATATAAAAATTTCCTTAATTTACATCTAAAGGGATTTATTTTCGAGATTCAAATCGCTAACAGAAAAGAGGGAAAATATGCAACAAACTAATAATAAAATACCGATTATCCTTGATACTGATCCTGGTTGCGATGATGCTGTGGCGATTATGTTGGCCGCTAAACATCCTCTGTTGGACATAAAAGCAATTACAGTTGTTGCGGGAAATCAAACTATA
This sequence comes from Bacillota bacterium, assembly GCA_023415835.1. Taxonomy (GTDB): domain Bacteria; phylum Bacillota; class UBA4882; order UBA8346; family UBA8346; genus JAAYHS01. Next base: position 8,332 of record JAEZJK010000057.1, on the reverse strand, counting down.
GATAAAACAGCCCAAAACGCGCTTAAAGTATGTTCCATCCTAGGGGTTGACAATATGCCGGTTGCGGCCGGTATGTCTCAACCCATAATTAGAACACAAGTAATTGCCAACCAAATCCATGGAGAAACGGGACTTGGCGATTTTGATTTTGACGACCTCATAATCCGACTTGATCCCAGACATGCTGTAAATCTAATTATCGAAACTTTGATGAATTCGGGTGGCGATATCACTTTTGTGGCAATGGGGCCATTAACTAACCTAGGTATGGCCATGAGATTGGAGCCGAGAATTATCCCGAAAATAAAACAAATTGTTTTAATCGGTGGTTCTTACCAGCTTGGTAATATTACCCCGGCGGCTGAATTTAATATTTATGCCGATCCTGAAGCGGCCCATATTGTTTTTACTTCCGGTAGGCCAATTGTTATGATCGGATTAAGTATAACTGAAAAAGTGTTAATCACAAAAGAAGTGATGAACAAAATGGCTTTGATTCATAATAAGGCTGCGGCGCTTTTAATCAACGTCGTAGATTTTTATAGCAAATCAAATAGAAAATTGTATGGAATGGAAGCCACTCCACTATATGACCCTGCCGCTATTGTTTATCTAATTGATCCGGTCATTTTTAAAATAAAACCGATGTATGTGGAGATTGAATTGAAAAGTGAACAATCATATGGCAGAACCCATTGCGATTTTTACGGAACACTCAACAAGCCTGCAAATGCTGGAGTGGTCGTAGATCTTGATTCGAAACGGTTTTGGGAGGTGGTCAGTGAAATAGTAAGGCTATATGGCTAAAGCTATTTTAAAAGAACTTGAAATAAATAAAAAAGACTTGGGGAACACCCGGGCCTTTTTTGGTTTTATTATAATGAAAATTGTCTTTGGGACAAAAGTCCTTTATTATTGTTAGAAATATTTGTATATTTTTATTATAGTTCCTTTTCAAATTTGTTGACTATGTATGACAAGGAGGTAAGCATGATGGTTCCTTTGAAGGAACTAAAAAATCTTAAAAACCAAATTGTGGTTACCCAGGCCAAAATGAACCGTTTATGGGACCAGCGGGGCCATACCGATGCGGAAATATTGGCGGTAAGTATTAAATTAGACCGGTTGCTCAATCGATATCAGCAGCTTAAATATTCAAAATAGTTTAAAAACCTAATGTTGTCCACCTTGATGGAGATTACGATTTTTGCTTTATGAAATATGACCTAAAGTCATTGGTCAACCTTTTAAGAGTAACCGCCGTCACTACCCCCCATAATAATGAACCTACTAACATCAGAAAAGCGGGGAGTGGAGGAACATGACTGAATAAAGGCAGATCAAAAAAGGTACCTGGGGCCATAAAAAATAACCAGGACCCAATTCCAATGGAAATTGCTTTAAGAATGTAAAACCTACTTGAAGTATATTTGATAAGATACGCTAGAATGACTCCAAGCAGCCCACCAATTAAAAACTCAAAAGTCATGCCAATTATAAAAGCTAGAACTCCTCGGTATTGTTTAAGCATTATTAATACCTTGCCGTATTCTAAGTAAGTCCTATCGGTGAGGCCAAGATACTTTACTATGAGAAAATATATTTGGAGCGCAATATCACCTACTATCCCCGCCATAAGGCCGGGAGTAAATCGATCTTTCATCGGACTCCACCTTTTATATGAATATTCTTTAGTCTACCTACTAATTAAGGAAAAAATACGCCTTGGTTTTTTTATGGATAAAAACTCCATTTTCTTAAGGGCAGGAGATGGAGGAATTTGGGGAGATACCTTTGATAGATATATTTCTATTTAACGTAAAATAAAGAAAACATCTTAAAGGTTGATAAAGTGAGAATCAATGGTTTAAAGGCCATAGAAACGAAATTTACCAAGTAAAAAATTAGAAGTAATGAGGAAAATCCGGGATTTTTAAGAACTGCTCCTAATCTGGATAAGGTTTGCCAGACTATATCTTGAAGGTAAGTGTATTTACCAGTTTAGAAAACTGGGCACCAAAAGAGAAGATATGGATGTAGAAGGTAATTTAAAAATTGTTCCCGAATTATGGAAAACAACATGTATTGTATTTAAATAAGTTATATGATATCATAAAACCAATTAATAGATTATTATTAGGCGGAGGATTGGGACTTTATTTATGAATCTTGTAGACGAAGCACAGCGTAAAATAAAAGAAATGATACTAAATAAAGAATTTGATGAAAAAGGCTATCTGCCAAGCGAGGGCGAGTTATGTGAAAAGTTTGGCATTAGTCGTTCTACTGTCCGTGAGGCGGTACGTTCCATGGAGGTCCGCGGCTTTTTAAAAAGGGTTCACGGCAAGGGTATTATGGTAGTTGACAATAGCATTAAGGTGATGTCCCGCTCAATTAGAGATATGATGTCGTTAGGTGATTTTAGCATTGACGAATTGCTGGAAGTACGTAAAATTATTGAAATCCAAACTGCAAGCCTTGCGGCAAAACGTGCCACCCAAAATGATATAGGCGCGTTAAGGAATGCGCTGGAGAATATGGAGCACGCCACTGTTATGGATGATAACTATCATAATAGTGATCTTGAATTTCATATGCTCTTGGTACAAGCCGCAAATAACCGTTTGCTTTCTGCCATTGTGAGCGCCTACACTCCTTTGTTGAAGAAGCTTATTGTTGAAAGCTCACAAACTGATTATGTAATTGAGCAAAAGCACCATTATCATCGAAATGTTTACGAATGTATCATTAAGGGTGATGAAGAAGGCGCATCTGTTTGTATGCGTATCCATTTAAACGCTACCTTCGAAAATCTTAGAAACCAGTCAGAAGATTAAAAGTGAAAAGCCGTTTTATGTACTTAAGCAGATTATTTATTTTAATATGATACATATAATAGGAAAACATGCGTGTCCATATTTTTATGGTAACATATCATATATCTGATATCTTTTAATGAGATGATTTATCAATTGATTATATATAATAGAAGAGGTGATACAGAAGATTAAAGATGTTGATAAGACACTTATTATTTCCACCATATGACACTTATCTAATAGGAGATCATGAAGGTTCATATTTTCATGGTAACATATCATATATCTGATATCTTCTGATAAGAAGATTTATCAATTGAATACATCTAGTTGAAGAAAAGGAGGTGACACAGATGATTATTAAAGATGTTAAGGTGCATATTATTTCCGCGCCGTTGGACGAGCCCTTTCAATTTTCTCAAGGATGGGTGCATAAGCGTAGCAGCTTGATTGTGGAAGTAATTACCGAAGGGGGCCTGTGTGGTTTTGGCGAATGTCTTTGTCATGGAATGCAGCCTCCGCAAATAGCAGCAGCTTTTATTGAAAATTGTTTTCGTGAGCGGATGATTGGACGCAGCATTTTTGATGTTGAGGTTATCTGGGAAGAGTTATATAACATTTCTCGCCCGTTTGGACAGCAGGGAGCGGCAGTCAACGCACTAAGTGGTATCGATATTGCTCTTTGGGACGCAATTGGTAAATACCTGAATCAGCCAATTTCCAATCTTTTAGGCGGTAAATTCCGAAATAAGGTGAAAGCTTATGCTACCGGCTTCTATCGCAAACACAACAAACAATATCCACAAGAAGCAATTAATGAAGCTTTAGGTTACATTGAAAAGGGTTTTAAGGGTATGAAGCTGAAAACCGGGTTTGGTGCGCAAACAGATATTGATTACATTAAGGCAGTACGCCAGGCGGTAGGCTATGATACTATGCTGATGGCGGATTTCAACTGTGCTTACAACCAAAGCATCGCACGCCGGATAATATTGGAGCTTGAGGAAGAAAAACTGGAGTTTTTTGAAGAACTCCTTGCCCCGGAGGACATCGCGGGTTATGCTGCAATCCGCAATTTAACCACAGCTTACATAGCCGCAGGCGAAAATATTTTTGGTAAAATCTCCTATAAAGATTGGCTTGCCAAGGGCGCTTTGGATATCTATCAACCAGACCTATGCTCTAGCGGAGGATTTACCGAATGTAAGAAAATTGCTGCAATTACCCAGGCATATAACACTATGTTGATACCGCATGTTTGGGGTTCCGGTATTGGGCTTGCCGCCTCGCTGCAGTTTATTGCCACACTTCCAGCAGTGCCATTATGCCAAAATCCATTTGAACCGCTGCTTGAATACGACCAGTCAAGCCATCCCTTCCGCTTAGACTTAATTAACGATGGCGTAACCTTTAAGGATGGCTTTGTAGAGGTACCGACGGGTGCAGGTATTGGAGTGGAGGTGAACCGTAAAACTCTTGAAAAATTTAAAATAAATTAATCGGTTTTTGAGCGAAATGACTTGGAATTGTAAAACCGTTATGAAAGTTGATTAATGAATTACTTTAAAAATAATAAAGGGGGACTTAAAATGAAAAAGGTTATTTCGATGTTACTTATACTTTTATTAACTGTTAGTTTTATTGCAGGTACATCAATTTCGGCAGCTCCGAAGGCATCCGCTAAAAAGGTAGTATTAAAGGTTGGCAACAATCAACCAGACAGTCACCCATGGAATATGGCTATTAAAGAGCTGGCAGCGCTTGTTGCTGATTACTCAAAGGGTGGAATTGAAATTGTAAATTATCCTAACGCTACCTTGGGTAATGAGCCTGAGCTTCTTGAAAGTGTAAAAGAGGGTACTTTAGATATGGCAATTGTCGACCCGACTGTAGGCACAACCTTCTGTAAAGAGCTGGAACTGTTTTCTCTTCCCTTTCTTTTCAGAGATTATGAGCATTGGCAAAAGGTTTTCGATGGAGAAATTGGCAAGAAGTATGCAAGTTTGATTGAGAAAAAGACGGGTATTAAGATTTTAGGTGTATGGGGCGGATCAACCCGTAATGTTATCGCTACGAAAAAACAGATTAAGAGCATAGATGATTTACAGGGATTTAAGCTAAGACTTGCGCCTTCAGCTCTTAAATTTAAGGTTTGGAAGGCAGTTGGTACATTACCGGTTACTATAGCTTTTGGTGAAACCTACTCCGCTTTAGCCAGCGGATTGGCCGATGGTATGGAAAATGAAATGCCATCTATCCTCGCTGCAAAATTCTATGAACCGGCGCCTTATTTTACCTTAACCCAGCATGAAATTACCGTTCGTCCTATGTTCATGAACGCAAAAAAGTTTAATTCCTTAGATCCGAAGCTCCAAAAAGCGCTTACAAAAGCAATGAATGAAATAACCGTTAAAGCCCGCGCCCTTGAAAAAGAAGTTGGCGCAAAGGCAGAAAAAGAAATGGTAGAGAAGTACGGCATAAAAATTGCTAATATCGACAAAGCACCTATTATTAAAAAGACCAGCTCAATCTTTAAGGAATTTGGTGGGGCTACCGGTACCACCGAAATTATCGATGCCATAGTAAACTTAAAATAAGCTTACGTAGAGTTTGTAACGGGGTAGGTAGATAAAGCGCCTACCCTTTATAAACTACCTCCGAAAATAAGAACTATGCAGGGGGAAATAAACTTGAAAAAAGTCTCTGATTTTCTAAGTAAAATGATTTCCGGATTTTTATTTGTCTTTATAATAGTGCTCACCGCTATTACCTTTTTACAGGTGTTGTCCAGGTTTGTTTTTCGGATTCCGATTGTGTGGAGTGAAGAGGTAGTGCGGATGAGCTTTGTCTGGATAATTTTCTTGGGTTCGGCGATTGCTGTAAAAGAAGGGACCCATCTAACCTTAGATATGATAGCTTCCGCATTTAACGAAAGATGGCGGCATATTATACGCATGATCTTACTAGGACTAATATTTATAGCTGCCGGTATTATCTGTTATGCAGGTTTTAACTATGTGATACGAAATATAGGCAAAACAACTGTTACTATGCCCATACCAGCGAATGTTTTTTATATTTCAGCTCCAATTTCCGGTTTATTAATGATGTTCTTTGTCATCGAACAATTTATTTACCAGACCAAAGAGCATCAGAAAGGAGAGAAATAGGCTATGGCTCCACTCATATTTTTACTTCTTGGATTGATTGGCCTGATGTTAATAGGGCTGCCGCTGGGTTTTGCCATTTTCATAACTTCTGCTGGCGCGCTCATTATTTTTACTGATTTACCCTTCTGGCAGATTATGCAGCGTTTCTTTGCGGGCGTAGATAGCTTTGTTCTTACTGCGATTCCGTTCTTTCTCCTGGCGGGTAATCTAATGAATTCGGGTAAAATTACCGACAAGCTTATGAATTTGGCATCCGCTATGGTTGGGCATATCCGGGGAGGGCTGGCTCAGATCAATGTTATAACCAGCCTTTTTTTTGGCGGTATTTCCGGATCAGCGGTCGCTGATACTTCCGGAGAGGGGACTATTATAATCCCGGCCATGATCAAGAGAGGTTATACAAAATCTTTTTCCGTTGCGATCACGGCCACCTCCTCTGTACTTGGACAAATTATTCCGCCCAGCTTAATTATGATTATTTATGCAGCAACCGCCGGTGTCAGTGTTCAGGCTTTGTTTGTGGCCGGGATTATTCCGGGTATCTTTTTTGCCGTCTCCATGATGGTTATATCATATGTTTATGCCGTGAAATACAATTATCCCTGTGAAAAAAGGAAAACTTTAAAGGAATTTTGGTTTTGCATTAAAGACTCCTTCTTGGTCTTGCTGATGCCGTTGATAATCATGGGAGGAGTGCTTTCGGGAGTCACTACCGCGACGGAATCGGCTGTGATCGCGGTGGTATACAGTCTGATTATTACGATGTTTGTATACAAAACCCTGACCTTTAAAGATTTAATACCCATTTTTGTAACTACTGCAAAAAGCACAGCCGTCACCCTTTTTTGTATTGGCGCCGCCAGTGCTTTCGGTTATCTGCTTGCTTACTTCAGGATTAACGATATGGTTTTAGAGTTGATAACCGAACTGAACTTTACCAAGAACACCTTTATCCTTTTTGTGATAGGGCTCTTTTTTATCCTTGGTATGTTTATGGACTCAACCCCGGCCACATATATATTTGTGCCAATAGTTTTACCGACGGCTATGGCATTAGGGATACACCCGGTGCATATAGGAATGGTGATCGTTCTGACACTAGCCTTTGGCTTGATAACGCCGCCTTATGGCTTATGTCTACTGCTAGGAAGTCAGATAGCTGGAATAAACCCCAAGGAGGCATTTAAAGACATATTTGTGCAGTTAATAGGAGTAGTTATCGTACTGTTCATAATTGCTTTCTGGGAAGATTTCATTTTGTTTTTACCAAGGATTATAGTTCCGAAATATGTTTAGAATATAGTAGGAATAGTTCACTTTTTTAAGACTTATCTATAAATACCGAGTATGGAATATGCTCGGTATTCTTGTTAATGGGTCTTTAGTAAAAAAACATCAGGATCCAATTTCCGAAATCTACAAAGCGCTCCCCACCCATGGGAAATATCTCTTGCTTATTGGAAAGCCTTCCTCTATCAAGAAAAAATGATCATCAACTTTAGATAACAACCCTCCGTTTAGAATCCATAACTTTACCTCTAGGGAAATAATATTTAGGATATTGAGTTCAGAGCTATTCATCCAGGATTCCATTTCCTAATTGGGGTCATCGTCACTACATTTATTGATTATTTCTAATAGCACCCACCTTGGCAACCTCCAAAAGAGTCCTTCTAAATAAACTCAGTTAAAAAGGATAGAGTGCATCTGGTTTGACTGTAAATTGAGTCGAAAAGCTATGGTTGTTCACTGCGCTTATTTTATAGGGTTTCGAAAGTTTACTAAAAGCAATTAACGTAATTTAGTGGAATTGTATTTCGTTTATGAACATTAAATACATAATTCGAAACAAAATGAAATAATTTATTGTTTCATTTATGAACACATGATATAATTTTAATGTAATCATTTTTACAGGAGGTTTGATTATGGACCGTTTTGATGAAGAAGACCAGAATGAAGGTGGATTTCTTATCGCTGAAAGAAGAGATAAAATACTTGCATATATAGCAGGAAAAGGAAAAGTAAAAGTTGAGGACCTAAGCAAGGAATTTGGAGTTAGTGAAGTTACGATACGTAGGGATCTAGCGAGTCTTGACCGAGAAGGGCTGATTGAAAGGACCCACGGCGGAGCAGTCCCGAACCATAAAAGTAGGTTTGAATTAAGTTTTGAACAAAAATACCAGAAGAATATCGATGTTAAAATCCGGATTGCTGAACAAGCCTTGGGTCTAATTGAAGATGGGGACGCTATAATGCTTGATTCGGGGACTACTACTTTTCAGTTGGCAAAGAGGTTAGGAGTAAAGAAAAATCTAACTGTAGTAACCAATGCGATTAACA
>JAEZJK010000036.1 GCA_023415835.1 Bacillota bacterium | reverse complement strand
GGTCATGGCTGTCCAGGCCGAGGATGGGCCGTCCGTCGGAGCGGACATTCATTCCCAAATCCGCCAGCCGGTCGCTGATCCTCCCGGCAACCTCCAGTGAAGGCAAGATGATCAGATGGTGGACCTTGCGGACCCGCCCGTTTTTTTTATAGATGGTGCTTAACTCCCCAGTGATTACGAATCTCGCCTCGAGTTGGTCCGGAATTTCCGGCGCCGGAGCTTCTTTCAGCTTATAAAAACCCGGTTCCGCCGGGACCAAAGCTTCTTTTAATTCCTGACGCCAGCCGGGATGGGTAAAGTCCCCCGTCCCTAACAGGGAAATTCCTTTCAAACCGGCCCACCGGCCTAAGCTTTGCGGGTTCGACTCCTTACTGGTCGCCATTGAAAAATGGGAGTGAATATGGAAATCAGCCACCCAAGACAATAAGACCACTCCTAACGAAATACCCTTGATGATTCTCAAATGAATTATTTGATCAACTTTTTTATTATCTCATAAATTTTCCTCACTTGCTACATTCTCCTGCCAACCTCCAGGTAATTAAATAAAGGAGAACCCAGCTTCTTAAAGAAGCCCATCCACGACCTTCCCGCACCGTCGAGCTAAAGGTTTTTTCAATGCCCGATTTGACCTTCTTCCGGTCAATATAGTATACTTAATACAAAAGAGGCCTTTAACAGGGTTTTTAATGTATATTACTAGTTTCAAAGGGAGTGGATGAAACATAGTTAAGCTTAATAGCAGCGAACCGAAAGTCAAAAAACTCCGTTTGATTATTGTGGATGACGAACCTGCCATCCGCTCCGGTCTGGTGGATTTATTTCCTTGGGATTCATTAGGATACGAAGTTGTCAAAGAGTTTGACAATGGTAAGCAAGCCTTAGATTTTTTACTTGCCAATCCCGTAGACGTCGTTCTGACTGATATCCGTATGCCCATTATGGATGGGATTGCGCTGGCCAAAGCGATCCGTGAGGAACGGCCTAAAATCATAATAGTATTCCTCTCCAGTTACACAGAGTTTGAATATGCCAGGCAAGGTCTTTTACTCGGTGTACGGGATTATATCGTCAAACCGGTGAAATATCAAGTACTGACCGATACTTTTTCCAAGCTTTACGATAGCGCCATCACGGGCGGAGGCAATGCCAGTGTGACCGAAGATGAAGAGGTTCCATCCCTATACCAGGGATACTATTCCGAAATAGTATCCATTGTTAAACAATACGTTGACGAACATCTAGCCAGCGCTTCGCTGGAAACAGCTGCGGCCGCAGCCGGCTTCAGCCCAAATTACGTTTCCCGAGTTTTTCACAAACACGCCCAAATCTCCTTCTCTGAGTACTTGCTCGCCGAGAGGATGAAGAAAGCGGCTTCTTTGTTGCGTAATATCAACATCAAGCTTTATGAAGTTTCAGAGATGGTGGGATATGATAACGCCAAAAGCTTTTCCCGGGCCTTTTCCCAGCATTATGGAACTACGCCTACCGAATATCGGAAGCAACGCAGCTAATAAATAAGTTGAAGTAAATTCCGATTTGATGCCATTTGCATTCGGCTTTAAGAATGCAAATCTTGGATGAGAAATTTACTTCATCATATATAGGAGAAAAACATGCGTAAGCGGTTCTTTTTCAGCAATCTCACCCGTACCCTCTATCTTACCATCCTCCCTATTTTATTGCTCAGTATTTCCCACTTCTTATTGTCTTCTCGGGATTTGCGGAGTAATACCAACCGGGAAACTTTAGATAAATTGTTATTAATTCAAGAAAATATTTCATTGATGTTTCAGGACTCCACCAAGGTATTGAATTTTTTGGATAACCACTCTCTGGTCAATTCCATTAAAAAAACTTTTCTCAAATCTCAAATGAGTTATGACGAATATCTTACATATAAACACGTAGTCCAACATCTCCAAGCTATTGTCAAAAGTTCCGATTATATCGATTCCATCTATGTTTACATCCCTAACGATCAAGGATTGTATCTAACCAGCAACGCCAATATTTATTCCTATTTTAAAATGCCCGATCAAAACTGGCTCCCGATTTGCCAGGCCTCATCATCCCGTTTTATTCGCCGTAATGCCCATTTATACGCTACAATGTCGGATTCAACCGATTATTTAACTGTGGTGGAAAAAGCCGGCAACCGGATTCTGGTCGCCGTCAATATCAAGGTAGCCCATTTCAAACAAGTATTGGGCAATTTAAATCTGGCCAAAGATCAAACAATTTTGATAACCAATCAAGAAAACAAATTACTCCTTTCTAGCGGCAACTCCTCCGAAGGGAAAACGCTGTTAGATCAGATCATTAAAACACTGCATAATCGAAATTGGACCTCTTACAATACCAACGACTTATTGATGGTACGTTCCCAATCAAACCCGCTTGGGCTGAATTTTATTTCGGTCACCCCTAATAAAGTCGCTTATCAATATCTAAACCGTTTTATCAGCTTGAGCTTGCTGGCGGGCCTGGCCTGCTTATTGTTGTGTATTGTCCTGTCCGCAATTTATGCCTCGCGTACCACCAAGCAGGTCTATTTCATTATTGAGTTGCTGGATGCCGCCTCGCATAATCAGCCCCTTCCTACTATTCCCGACAAACGTCAGGACGATATTTACAGCTATATCATAGCCAATATCGTCCAAACCTTCATCCAGAATAATTATCTAAAAACATTGCTCAACGAGCGTAAGTTCCACGCAATTTCCCTGGAACTTTCCGCTTTGCAATACCAGATTAACCCCCACTTTCTCTCCAATACCTTACAGACCATTGATTTTGAAATAATGCGTCTTACTAACGGCCCTACCAAAGCCAACCAAATGATCGAGCAACTCTCGGAATTTTTGCAATACTCGTTGCGGGCTCCAAAACAGGATGTAACAATCGCTGAGGAAATTGAAGCCACTAAAATTTATATCAACCTGATGCAAGAACGCTATCCCAACCGTTTCGAAGTAAAATGGGAGATTGACAATACTATACTTTCCTTGTCCATTCCCAAACTGATACTCCAACCGATGATTGAAAACAGTATCCATTATTGCATACAGATGACGGAAAAGCCGGGCCTGTTGCAGATACGCATTTATCAGAAGAATGACACTCTGATCATTGCCATACGCGACAACGGACCCGGCGTTTCTCCGGAACGTCTTAAGGAAATTCAACATTCCCTCTCTCATTTTGAGGGATTTAATCAAAGGCATATTGGGTTACAAAATCTGTTCCGTCGGCTCCAATTACGGTTTAAAATGAGATGCGCAATCCAACTGGAAAGCGCCCCTAACGATGGATTTTCCGTAACTCTGCTTATTCCGATGGGAGCGATTTATGATCGCTTTGAAACCCAGGGAATGGTTCAAAACGATGCTCAAGGGTAACTATATAAATTGAAGAAAATAATCCATCTTATTATTCCATCTTTAACCCATGGATGGAATAGAAAAATCAAGGTATTTTCTTCAATTTATAAACTTCGGAAAATATGTTGCTTCAATGAAGCTTTCGGAATATTTAGTGCAAAATATATAGTTGCCTTCCTTTACAATAATGCGGTAATCTCCGCCCAGACCTTTTCATTTACTGGAATGCCTTGGGCAAGATTCTGGTCGCGAATCTCTTTTCCGAGTTGGCCTGTATAGATAATGCGTCCGGTTTTATTATCCGGTTTGGAGGAGAGTAAATCAGCGATAGCGTCCTCGACAATACCGTCAACAACTTCACGAGGCGCGATTTTCTGGAAATTAATCGCCATGAACACCTGTGAAACGCCGTGCTCGTCTCCTTCCAACCTTCCGATAGCCGCAGTGGTATTACCCAGCGACATACATCCGGCGAAGAGGTCCAACACGAAGGAGAGAGCCGCTCCCTTCCAATAGCCGGTGGGCAAAATCCGTTTTGACTTAAGGACCGCCGCCGGATCCCGGGTCAAATTCCCCTCCACATCAAAACCGGCATCGATAGGCATTTGTCTCCCCTCCAACTGGGCCAGTTCCAAAGCGCCGTAGGAAAACTGGGACATAGCCATATCGACAATCACATCTCCCTTTTTATGGGGAAAAGCCATCACCAAAGGATTATTGCCGATCCGGGAGTCTACCGCCCCCCAGGTAGGCATATTCGGGATGGTGTTGGTGAAACAAATGCCCGCCATACCTTGGGCGCAAGCCTGATAGCCATAGGTGGCCGCCCGCATCCAATGGTTGGTATTGCGTAAGGCGACGAAGCCTACACCATGTTCCTTCGCTAGATTGATGGCCCGGTCCATGCAGAACCAGGCATTGACAATGCCCAGGCCCAATTGGCCGTCGTAATTTTCCAAAGCGCCAAACCCATTAACCGGCACCGGTTTCACATCCACCCGGACAATTCCCTCGTCAATGTTCCGGATTAGGCGGAGAAACCGGTTTATGCCATGGGTGTAAGTTCCTTCCAAGGAATTGCGGGCCATTTCATAGGAAACCTGATGCGCATGGTCCGGGGGGCAGTTGCGAGTATGTAATACCCGCTCCAGCGTATTTTGGACTTCTTCAAATTTCAATCTCATATTTTTTCCTCCTCTAGCCCACGCATCAATCCGACAAAACTCTCCATTTGTTCCTTGAAGGAGATCCCGTCGTGTCCTGCCGCGCTTTTCTCCCATTCCAGGCTGAAAAATCCATCGAATCCTTGTTGAATCAAGTACTTCACTGTATGTTTCACCGGCAAAACCCCTGCGCCGATCCGGCTGTATACCCGGCCGCCCGGTACTGTCGCCGTCACATCCTTAATATGTACATGATAAATCCGGTTTCCAATCAATTCCCACGTTTTTTCGATTGGTTCCCGGAGATCCCAGGGATGGATAATATCCAACAACACACCCACTTTCGCGGAGACCTGTTCCAGGATGGGGGCTAACTGAGCCCCGGAACGCATCGAATCATGGGTTTCGATGACGATTTTCACTGGGGAGTTTCCGACCGCCTCCGCCGCCAAGTTCAATCCGGCGACGATATTTCGGCGGATCTGTTCTTCGCTGTAACCTTCGGGAAAATTACCCGTAAAGGTACGGATGGTTTTGGCCCCAATCTGCTCCGCCAGTTCCACATAGGTTTTGATACAGTTCGCTTGCTCTTGTTCCTGCTCTATGGTTGGCTGGGCGAATTTGGTATAAGCCGTCAAGCAGGGGATCGCCAGGCCTGCCTGGGTAATGTAGGCCTTGGCCTCTCTAATATACTCGGGACTACTTTCGGGAGAGATGTGAGCATCTCCCTTCCCCCGTAGTTCAATCCCGTCCAGCCGGTACCTTTTAGCAATATCCACCGCTTCTCGGATATTTTTATCCTGTACGGAAAGAGTTGTATAACTAAGCTTCATCCGTAACACTCCTTTTTTGGCCGACTTTTTTATAGGGTGACACAGTTATTTTCCCGGGTGATCTCCTCCAGCTTGCCTTCAGGATCGATTTCAATGGTACATCCATCCAGGATAATGCCACGGGTCCACAACGGGACCTCCACTACCTTGGGATATAAATCGATCGGCGCAGGTAAGGGAGGAATTTGGCTGCTCCGCAAAACCGTGCCGTCCGGCGCCTTCAAGACCACGGTGGTGATATCGCTTGCTATCGCGCCGATATTGTGTACCCGGACCCGGATACAGCTATCGCTGATGATCACATCCTCATTATCGATGGCCAAGTCCGGGCGTTCCCAGTAAGGGTTCCCTTGCTCCAGCAAATCCAGTTCCAGCACGGTATATTTCCCGGGTGCAAAACGGACCTCCCGCTCCATGAACCGTTCCAGCAGGATGGTTTCATCCCGGCGGACTTCCTCCAAGGCCCCGATGATCCTCCCAATCCCTTGACGGACCCGCCACTTTCCGGGGAGAATCTGTTCGCAAACCAAGGTGGCGGATATCGCGTCATCCGTCAGGTTCCAAGCAGAGATCCGCAACTTGCTTCGATCAGCATGGGTCACTAGGATTGCAACCCGCTCTTCCTGGCCCGGAGCAAAACGCCAACGGATATAATGTCGCGGATAGAGCGAGAAACGCTCGTGGCCGATACCGCCGATTCGGTGTTCTTGCATTACCCCGATGTCGATTACGCCCCGATCCACCCAGAGCTGGCCGTCGGTATTGATATATTCCCGTAAGGCAGCGCTGGAAATTAAACCTTCATATTGTTTAGCCACCTGAGCGCAAATTTCCTCATCGGTCCCTTCCAAACGGTCCTGGGGCTGAGCATAGAGCAGATCGCTGATGGGCCTTAAATATTTTTCATCACCGGTGAACTGCCAGGCGGCATAGAACAACGGCCACTCCCGGGTCCGTTCATGGGCCTGGTCCTGGTCTGTCGCCAGATCTACCAGCACATGTAATTTGCCATCATGGTAATGGTCCATCATCGCGTCTGCCAGCTCCAAGACCAGCTTTTTCGCTAAAGGCGATCCGTTATAACGCACCAGCATGTAAGTGGGATGCAATACATGGAAGGAATCAGACGCCGAGTAATTCCAAGGCGTTTCCTCAGCTATCCGCGTACCGGAATAATAACCTGATTTCAGATGACGGTGCCCAACCATGTTGTATCCGGTGACAAAGGACAGTCCCCGGGCGTTTTCCATGGCCCGCTCCAGATGTTTGGGGGAACAAGGATCCAATGTCAGGCACTGTCCCAATACCTGGATTCCTTCCTCGAGCGTATGAAGCTGATCGGTCTGGATGGCGCACAAACCGTTGGAGAACATCCCTTGTTCATAGAAGGCTTCCATTTCCAAGAGTAAGGAGTCTTTAATCCTCTGGGGCATACACCCGGCTAGCGCCGGACCGGGCCACCAGGCGGTCAAATCGCCGTCGTCCGACAAGCCCCCGCCAAACTCTCCGTTGGTAATCTGGCGTTTATCAATCCACCATCGGATATAGCGTTTTACATAGCCCATATATTCCACCTGGCGCCACGCCCATAAAGGAACATTGGGCGGGCAGGCGGTCTGCCGGTAAACCGGGGCGTCTTGCTTAAATTTATCATACCAATAAAGCCGGCCCAAGGGATGTTCAGGGCAGACTCGTAACAAATCCTTTAGATCACCGACAAAACGGTTATAAAGGTTATACTTTCCGCTGGAAGGATTTTCCTCAACCAAATGGGCATAATTGTCCTTCACTTGAATCCAGCGATCGGCGACATGCTCCGCTTTGGCCAACTCCACAGGCTTATAAACGATCTCCGCCTCCAAGTCGGAGAGACATTCCGCAGCCACCTGAGTGGAAAAGGCAATGGTAGCATAGAGCGCTTTTCCTTCCGGCAGAATCCGATCGCGCGTATCCAACCAAATTTCTTTTTCTTCTCCGGGCAACACCGCGAAGCTGAATTGGATCAGATTACGATAGAGCCAGAGCGGATCTTTCACCTGGATATTTACCAGGATGTATTTCCCGTGGGTGGGCGCGGCCTTCAACCCAGGAATCCGCAACACCAACCCATCCATCCCGACGGTATCCCCGGCTTGATACGCCATGACCAAATGGACCAAAGGCAGCATATTCCGGACGCGGTCCTTCCCGGCCGGTTCCGTTAATTGCTCCGGTCCTTTAGTGGTCCCGATCAACATCATCCGCTCATCCGGGACAAAACGCCCCGCTACAAACCGGCGTACCGCCCGGACCCCTTCCCCAAGGTTAACACCGGTATCCCACCCAAAATTGAAACATTCCCGTTCCGACTCCAGGGGCGCCATACCGTGTTCCACCTGAAGCAGGGTAATATCTCCAATCGGCTCTTCAATGACATCATTGGTAAAGGTCAGTGCAACATTACGGACCGGTTCATCCAAACGGTGGACTGAACGTTCGCAAGAGGCCCGTTGGATAACACCATGTTCCTCTAGGCGTCCGTGAATCCGTAACGCGCCATGGGCTGAGCCGCTAATTTCAATGTGGTTAAAATAAGCATCCGGCAATGGTTCAAAAGTTATTTCCTTGCCTGACTGCGAATAGCAATCCCAATCGGGTAAGATTTGGTAATCGGTCCGTCCCGGCAACCCGGAACGGTTGTACACTCCCGGCCAAGTAGTTTCCCGAATGCCGTCACAAGCTTTCCACCACCAGCGTTTCAAATCCCAAGCGTTATGGATCTCCACTTTATGCGCTGCGGTATACTTATGGCAAAGTGGGGCCGGGATCGTCTCCGCATCAAATCCCCAACGTCGAAACCATTCGTACTGCCAAACCGGTTCCTCCAGGGAACGGATGATTGGCGGGAGAGGTCCCAGGTCCTTGCCTTCGCTCAATGCGGCAATCTGCTCCGGTTCCAACATCCGGTCATAGATCCGAATCTCGTCGAAATCCCCCGTCCGGGTATAGTTGTAAGAACTTTGCACTTGCCAGTGGCTGAGGATCCGCGAATGGGTCCCGAACTGGTCCAACCCGGCGTAATAGATGGCCTGGGCCTTTTTCTCCGCCACCGGCTTTCCATCGATATAGAGCCGGACACCTAGATTCTCATCCCAAGCGAAGGTGATATGAAACCATCTGTCCGGCTCGGGGAGTCGTTCAAATTTCATACTCACCCGGGTTCTGCTCAAGTTAATATCGGTCACGAAAGCATCGATCCCGGCCCCGTTATAATCAATCCGCATAAACAGCGCATCCCAGCTGCTGTGGTCGGCATAACCCACCCGAAAAATCGGGAATTCGGTATAGCCCAACGGATACCGGCTCCGCCAAAAGAAAGCGACCGTGCCACGCTGGGCGTAGATGTTGCCAGGGGCCCAGTAGGCAAACAATTGGTTTGGCAAACAACGAAACGCTTTGCCGAATTTACCGTCTTCAATAAGATCGACATTTTGAAAAAAGTTCGGTTCAGGATTGCCCCTCGCCACTTGGGGACGGCTCCCGTTATCTCCCGAAAGGTAGAATAGTAATCCCCGCTCATTCTTAATCGGATCTTCCATATCCTGTTCACTCCTTCCAATCCCTACTCAGAAAATATTTTGGGTCAAAAACCAGTTCCCTTAGTCCCTTAAAAAAGGTCGCTCTTGGATTTCCGTGTTCTCCGCGACTTCGTCCCGTCCTGGGATACATGAAAAGGTATGGCTTAGTCTAAAAACCATGAAACCACCCCAACCACTTTATAGGCCTCGAAGCATGGTGGTTACCCTTTTAAAGGGCGAGGGATCGCCTTTGGACCCTTGTAATTACTTAATTTTGATCCTTTCACGCGCTCCGGGCGACCACGATCTACGTCAACTTTTTCATTGATTCGCTAGGGTCAACAGGATGTTAACATGGCCGAATATTAAAAAATGTTATCGACCATTGTAGCCACATGGTGTGTTACAATTCCTTGTTGATCCACTTTAGCTTATTTTTAAAATTCATGTATGTCAAGCGGATGCCACGTGAACGACTGCCTAACCTTTAATTCCCGAGGTTGATATTCCTTCCACGAAATAACGCTGGGCAAAGAAGAAGAGTATTATCAGCGGCAGGATGGAACAAAGGGACATTGCCATCACTTCATTCCAACGCACCATTTGAGTTGAACTATCGATGCTCATCCGCAATCCCAACGCGATTGTATATTTTTTCGGCGAATTAATAAATATTAATTGATTGAAAAAGTCATTCCAGGTCCACAAGAATTGGAACAAACCCGCGGAAAAGAGCGCCGGCTTCATTAACGGGGCCAAAATACTAAATAGGATCCGCCAGGGGCCGCATCCGTCAATCTTGGCCGATTCATCCAACGCCACCGGGATGCCCCTGAGGAACTGAACTAGCATAAAGATGAAAAACGGGTAGCAGGCGAACATCGCCGGTACGATAAAGGGCAAATAGCTGTCCAGCCAGCCTGAACTTTTAAAGATCATGAACCGGGGAATGACAATCACCGAGTTAGGCAGCATCAAGGTGGCAATCATCAGGGAAAAGAATAGTTTACTCCCCGGGAAACGGAAACGGGCAAAACCATATGCCACTAAGAGACAGGATAATACCGTAAAGAGCACCGTTGGGACGACCAAAAAGAGAGTATTAATGAAAAAGTTGGTATAGGAAACCGCGCCCGTCCCCGCGCTCTGCCAGCCGTTGACATAGTTTTCCCAATGAAAGATTTCCGGCAGTAAATTAGGGGAGACGAAAATTTCATTGGTTGTTTTAAAAGACGCAAACAGCATCCAGATCAAGGGATAAACCATCACTAACCCGAAAAGAACCAAGAGAAGGTGGGTCAGAAAGTTGCTCAGTGAATTTTTGGAGATCATTATCGGTCCCCCCCATCTTCGTAATAGACCCAAGCATTGGACGACTTAAAGACAATTAAGGTCAGCGCCAAAATAATAATGAATAACACCCAGGATTCGGCGCTGGCATAGCCCATCTTAAAGTTTTTAAAGGCGTCTTCATATAATTTCATCCCAATCACATAGGTGGACTTCATCGGTCCCCCGTTAGTGATCACAAAGGCCGAGGTGAAATTCTGCAACACCTGAATGAACTGCATGATCAGGTTGAAGAAAATAACCGAACTAATCATGGGCACGGTAATTTTGAAAAACTGGCGCACTTTACCCGCCCCGTCCACTCGGGCGGCTTCATATAACTCCGTCGGAATTTGCTTCAGGGCGGCCAAGAAAATCACCATCGGCGAACCAAACTGCCAAATCTGTAACACGCTGATCGTAAATATCGCAATGTTCGGATCTCCCAGCCAATCTATGGGTCCCAGCCCTACTATGCCAATCACCCGGTTAATCAACCCCTCGCGCATGAACATCACCCGCCACAATACGGAAATGGCGACACTGCCTCCCAAAATCGAGGGCATATAATAGACTGTCCGGTAGAGGTTGATGGAACGAAGTTTTAAGTTCAAAATCATGGCCACCAATAACGCAAAAGCCAACTTAAGCGGTACGGCGAGCAAAGCATAAACGGCGGTGACCTTTAAAGAATTTAAGAAAAGCGGATCGGTTTTAAAGAGACGGACAAAATTTTCGAATCCGATAAAAACCGGTTTTCCCAACAAGGAGTAGTTAGTGAAAGAATAACACAGCGAAGCCAAAAACGGATAAAGCTGAAACAGGGCAAAACCAATTAACCACGGGAGGATAAACACCAAACCGGTCCATTTTTCACGCTGCGGTTTTAGTAATCCGTGAGATTTAGCTGCTGGATTTTTTGGCAGCACATTTGGCATGTATTGATCACCCTTTCTTAAAGAATAAGGGGTAGAGCAAAAAACGCACCCTAACCCCCTACCAATTTTAATTTACCAATCGCTTAGGTTTAATTACTACTTCGAAGCAACAATGTCTTTGATACGAACGATAACCTCATCCGCAGCCTGCAACATATTTTTATATTGTCCATATCCGATTTTCTCCATGATTTCGGTGAACAACGACTCAACCTCGGGGTTAGAGGACCAAGCGTTTAACGGATTACCGGCATTCTTCAAAGAATAATTGGCGTTGCTGACTGCAGCCGGATCTAAAATTTTAGCTGCGATTTGACGGCTTTCTTTCCGGGCCGGTACCGAATAATTATCGCCGAGGGCTAACACGCCGTCTTTGTTGGTGAACATGTAGCTGAGGAACTTGATGGCCGCTTCCGGGTTTTTGCTGTTCTTGCCAACGGCAAACATAGCGGCAGGACGAACTTCAATTCCGCTCTCTTTAGCGTTTTTCAACTGCGGCATCAGAAAAGCGGTGGTCCTGACCTTACCGTCTTTATCTTGAATCCGGGCAGCCTTGTCGGTCATTACCGAGGTACGGCCCAGGACCATGAACATGTTGCGATTAATCCATTTGGGGTTTTGGAGCATGGAGCCGTTAAATACCGCGTGCTCGGAGATGGGTTGGAAAATTTTCTTTTTATACAAAGTATCTACCAAGCCTAAAGCTTCGGCCAGCTGTTCGCGGGTGCAACCCATGGTGCCGTCATCTTTAATCAATTGGGTTCCGGTAAGTTGCCGCAGGTAAACACGGGCAAAGTATAATGCTGCCTGCTTGCTTTCGATTACGCACAAATAGTTATTGGGGTTGTCGCGATGGACCTTTTCACCAAGGGCGATCAGATCATCCCAGGTGAATTGTTTCTCTTTGCCGGTCAAGCCGTACTTGGACAACATTTCCAGATCAACCAAAGAACCCATACCGTTGATACCGGTCGGCAGGAAAAGGGTCTTGCCGTTAAATTTACAATAGTTATCAACCAGGAAGCTGTCAAAGGAATCAACCTTTAATAATTTTGGATATTTGGACAGATCTACAAAGAAGTCTCCTTGGGATACGATATCCGCTACCCAAGGCTGATCGATGGCCATGATATCCGCGGTAACGCCGGCATATAATTGGGTCATAAACTTGTCCCGGTATTGGGCAAACCCGCTATACTCAGTTTCAATCACAATATTGGGGTTTTCTTTCATAAATTGATTGACAGCATTAAGAATAGCTTTATGGCGGGCATCTCCGCCCCACCACGACATCCGTAGCGTAACCTTTTTTTCTTCTTTTTTCGCCGCGAAGATCGGGAAAGAGAACATGGAAACCAACATTACAACCGCCAAAACCAAAATTCCAATTCTGCTTCGATTCATGTCTGAACCTCCTTATTTATTTGGTTACTAAGATGTTAACACTATCAAGGAGGCCTTTTCAATGCATCCCGGTTGTAAAATGGTTGCCTTTTGTTACAAATAAATTACATAAGTCACATTTCTTATCATTTGGTCACAAAATATATCCTAAAAACGACAAACACGGCGGATGCCGTGTCTGGATGATGAAGCTTATCTATTATTTAAATTGACTTTATTCCCTGGTTTGGGCCGCCACTAAACTGGCAGCGCCATACTTCTCCCTTAACCGGGGTTTTTCAATCTTGCCGGTGGGATTACGCGGGACTTGATCAAAGATAATTTGGCGCGGCCGTTTGTAACGGGGCAGAGGAGCGCAGAAGGCTTCGATCTCCGCCGCGTCGCATGCGCAGCCCGGTTTCAATTCGATGATGGCCGCTGCGATCTCGCCGACCCGTTTGTCGGGTAGTCCGATCACCGCCACATCTTTGATGGCATGGTGGGCCCGGAGGAAGTCTTCGATCTGGACCGGATAGATATTCTCGCCGCCGGTGATGATCACGTCTTTTTTCCGGTCCACCAGATAGATAAAACCGTCTTCATCCATCCGGGCCATATCTCCGGTGAATAACCAACCGTCTTTGAGCACCGCAGCGGTGGCTCCCGGGTCGTTGTAATAGCATTTCATCACACCCGGTCCCTTGACGGCCAATTCCCCAACCTCTCCTTGGGTCACCGGGAGACCGTTCTCATCGGTAATCTTGACTTCCCAATCATAGCCCGGCACTCCGATGGCCCCGACTTTATGAATGTTCTCCACGCCTAAATGGACGCATCCGGGACCGATGGATTCACTCAGGCCATAGTTAGTATCATAGAGGTGATTCGGAAAATACTTTTTCCAGCGATGTATCAAGCTGGGCGGGACCGGCTGGGCGCCGATATGCATCAGCCGCCATTGGGAAAGCTGATAATCTTCCAGCTTGACGTCGCCCCGTTCAATGGCGTCCAAAATATCCTGGGCCCAGGGGACCAACAGCCAAACGATGGTGATCTTTTCTGCGGAGACGGTTTTAAGGATCCATTCCGGCTTAATGCCGCGCAGCAAGACCG
>JAEZJK010000099.1 GCA_023415835.1 Bacillota bacterium | reverse complement strand
AATAACCTCGGCTCCGTAAAGCCTGCCATCACTTTCAGTGGTATGAGTATGGTAATTACTCACGTATTGTTGGTAACTCTTAAAATTTACATACGGGTTAGCGACAAGTGTTTTACTCACTTTAGCGCCACCCAACCTTCAGGAAGCATCGGTGAGGTTTTTTCGTCCGTATTAAGATATTCTGTAGACGCAATTTCCACAGCAAACTGATGATGATCTTTTGTCCAGATCGGTAGTTTCGGATTGATATGGTCTCGGATATCAATTACCCTGTACTTGTCTGAAGTGATAAAAAACATCTCATCACCTCCCAAATTATTATACAATGAAGTCATGTTACAATGATTTCGACTGTACCTGATATCCTATGTTCATCGCGGCATTTTAGACACGGGGTTGGTTGATGGTAACCGACAAATCCTACCACCTATGCATACCTGTATTCTTTATGAGATAATCTCAAAAAAAGAATGAGAGGGATCAATAATTACCAGAAGTGAACAACGTCAAGAGTGGGAGACTCGAACTAAAGACCTTCAATCCAGTGGCCAAACTATTCCTGACTGGTGCGCTATCAACGATCTCCGAGTTCATCAGGTAAGATACTGGCTTCGTAAGCTCAAGCGGGAAAGCCTGTCTACTGTGAACACTACACCTCAATGGCTGTTGAACGTAGATGTAGCCTCGTTAAACGCAAACTCGATGGTCGAGCCTTTCGATCTTGGGCGAAGACAACAGATAAGGAGAACAAGACTGACCGTATAGCTCCATATCCATCGGCGGGGTATCAGCGACGACATGATGAAAAGGGTAAAACATCAACTGGGGAAATCCTCCCCGCACGCGGAGAAATCCGATGTCAAAAGAAGGTAAGCCATATAACCGTAATGGGAAATTGACCGAAAGGCGGAAGGATGGCGGATTGGGCCGTAGTACCGCTGCAGGGCCGGATAGCATAAATCGGCCTGAGGGAAGACGAACTTGAGAAACTCCAAGTAACTCTGAATCGAGAAAAGACGAAGACTGCATACCTTTCCCGGGAAGAAAGTTTTGGTTACCTAGGATTCGAATTCAGGAAAGCAACTGGGAGAAATGGCAAACCCTTTGTATTGTTTATGCCGAAGAAAAGGGCATAAGTAAACATAAAGAAAAGGGTTAAGGGGGGGAGTAACCCGAAGGCTTTGACGTCTAAAAGAATTTGAATATCGGAGGCGGAGTTTCTATTGGTGATTAGTATCTTGACTATTACTTGGTAAACAATATATACTGAATATATTCCAAAGAAAGGAAGTATTTTTTTATGCCGGCTTACTTGTAATGGACAAATGAAGACGCGCAACCTACCTAGTGCTAATTCAAGGTCATTCTAGATTTGAAAGGCCTTATTCGGGTTTGTTGCGCTTTTGGCCATTACAAGGAGCGCAATATACACATTTAATATTTGCGAAAGCCTTTTAGATGGGCTTTCTTTTTTTATTTCTATTCATTATTGCGTTCCTTTACTTAAATGAAAGGGTGAAGGAGATGCAACGTTTATTAATTACTTGGGAGATTAGTTCTCAAGTTGATGGTTCTATGAACCGTTATTGCCATGGCTGTGGCAGAAAGGTAAATTTTACGGACTCGTTAAAAAGAAGAAAGAATGCAAATGGTAAAATGATTTACGAGTATGCGATCTATAAATGCGAAAAGGAGCATACTTGGAACCGATTGCTCAAAACATATCACGCAAAACACTATGATCCAAAACAGGAGTCCGATTGCCGAACCGTCAATACCGCGAGTGTTGTTGATAAAATTATTACCAAGGACTGTTCCCGGATGGGATTTACTGAAATAGAAATATTCATCAAGAAAATTGAGGGCGATTGGAGATTGGATAAACTGCTGGCCCGTTATATGGAGGGGACCAGCCGTAGTCAAATTGAAAAATACATAAGGGAAGGCAAGATTTTGGTTGATAACGAAGTGGTTAAAACCAAAACTATGATTAGGGAAGGGCAAGTAATAGTGATAATTTTAGACTTATAAAGGCATGATGGAGTGGTATGCGAGTGAAGATTCCTAGCTCTCCTCGGATCGGAGGGAGTATCCAGGATTTACTTGTGTCTAAAAGGGAAAATGAGGTTAGATAGAAGGCTATTATAAAGGGTTATGTTCAATGGTTGTAATTTTTTTGAAGACACGGGGAAAAGATAATCCTTGTTTTTGGTAAATTGGAGGAAAAGGAAGGAAGATACAGAAATTAACTTTTACAAATTTAAACGTGGATGCCGGATTATTTGTTTTTGGTTGATGGATAATTAGAAATCATACCAAACCGGCGATTTACGGCCGAACTCAAAATATTAGGAGTGATTTAAGCATGGATAAAACCGAAGGCCAGTTGCTTCAAGATAGGTTAATGTATAACCCTAAAAACGCCTGGGATCAGACAGGACCGGAGGAGAAAGAAGCTGCTTTTTCTTTTGCAGAGGAGTACAAGGATTTTTTAAATAAGGCCAAGACCGAAAGGGAGTTCGTGGCGGAAGCTGAAATCAAAGCCAAAGAAGCCGGTTATCTTCCGTTGGAAGAAGTGATTCGTTCCCAGCAGCAGTTGCAACCGGGCATGAAAGTATACGCCGTCAACCGCCACAAGTCCGTTATTTTAGCTGTTATCGGCAGTAAAAGCCTTGCGGAAGGAGTAAATGTAATCGGCGCTCATCTTGATTCGCCGCGCATTGATCTGAAACAGAATCCCGTATACGAAGATACCGGTTTGGCGCTGTTGAAAACCCACTATTACGGCGGTATCAAAAAATATCAGTGGGTTACGATTCCGTTAGCCCTTCATGGGGTCATCATCAAACAAAACGGGGAAACAATCAGAATTGCCATGGGGGATGAAACGGATGATTTTACCTTCACCATTACCGATTTACTGCCCCACCTGGCCCACGATCAGATGGAGAAGAAGATGAGCGAAGGGATCACCGGTGAGGGATTGAATTTGCTCATCGGTTCCATTCCTTATCAGGACGAAAAGGCGGGGGAGAAGGTAAAGTTAAATATTATCAGACTATTGAATGAAAAATACGGTATTGTTGAGGAAGATTTCGTCTCTGCCGAACTTGAAATCGTCCCGGCTTTTAAAGCGAAGGACATCGGTTTAGACCGGGGATTGGTCGGAGCCTACGGCCAGGATGACAGAGTCTGTTCCTTTTGCGCTTTGCGGGCGCTCCTTGACTTAGAGGAGGTAAACCGAACGGCGATTTGCCTGTTGACCGATAAGGAAGAGATCGGCAGTGTGGGTAACACCGGAGCCCAATCCAGCTTTTTTGAAAACTTTCTAGCAACCCTTTGCGCCTACAGTGCGGGGGATAATTATCAGGATTTGGTATTACGCAACTGCTTATCCCTTTCAAAGATGCTTTCGGCTGATGTAAATTCCGGGGTCGACCCAAATTTTGAAGGAGTCCAGGATAAACGAAACGCCTCATATCTAGGAAAAGGAATCGTGCTTCAGAAATACACCGGCTCCAGAGGCAAGTCCGGAGCGAGCGACGCTAACCCCGAGTATTTGGCCTATTTAAGAAAGCTCTTCAATGACCATGGTATCGTCTGGCAGACCGGCGAGATTGGCAAGGTGGATCAGGGAGGGGGAGGAACGATCGCTAAATATCTGGCAAATCTCGGGATGGAAGTGGTGGACTGCGGGATTCCGATGTTGGCGATGCATTCACCTTATGAAGTAACCAGTAAGATCGATATTTATCATAACTATAAAGCAAACCGGGTTTTTTATAGTTGGGGAGAGTAAAATAAAGTTTGAAGAGGGAAGAGTGAAGTTTGAGAAAAGGCGTGGGGATAGTGAAAGAAATGCCGTTAGAAAGTAGAATTCTAACTGAAAAGGGTGCCCGTAAAACGAACACCCTTTTTGTTTTTGAATCATATGGTCTCTAGGATTAGTTCTCATTGCATATAGTTAACAGATTCTACGATTGCAGCAACAGAAGAAAATAACTGCGATAATAATAATACACAAACATCCACCGTCGAAAATGCCACAAGGACCGCGTTCACATTTATGATGATGGGACATGTTATTTCACCTTCTTAACTTTTTTTAGGAGGGCTTAATATAGCTTACGCTTCATTTTGTGCTATTGAGATACTGCTAAAAGTATTCTTTGTTCCGAAATATGGTTTTGTGATTTTTTCCATAAGTCCGGGTTGGAAATACTGGGTGTGAAAAAGCATTGACTTGCGAAGGTTATTACCGAATCGGCGGGAAGAATTCTTTGGATTAAGTAACATGGCATTTGTTATTATTCCGAGTTCGGAGTATAATAAATTAACTGTTAGTCAATGAGGATAGCTAAAAACTTATGAAATACATGACCGTAAAAGAAGCGTCCCGAAAGTGGGAAATATCGGAGCGCCGGGTTCGAACTCTATGCAATGAAGGCCGCATCGAGGGCGCTTTTCGGATGGGCTGGATTTGGTCAATCCCTGAGACGTTAGATAAGCCGATTGATGCCCGGACAACCAGACATAAGTTAAACCGAGAACTGGAAGTGAGGTTTAAAACTATAAGTTTCGAAGTGATCGATCGCAAGAAAAATCAGCTTGATCAGCATCGGCCATTACCAAAACATACGTTGAAATCTTTACGCGAAAATATGCTGGTAGAATGGACCTATAACTCAAATGCTATCGAGGGTAATATGCTGACGCTTTCGGAAACCAAGGTAGTGCTTGAAGGGGTTACTATCGGCGGTAAGTCCATCCGTGAGCACTTGGAAGTGATCAATCATAAGGACGCGATTCTCTTACTTGAAGAGATGGTACATAGTAATGAACCTCTTTCCGAAAGAAACATCAAAGATCTCCATCGTTTGGTTTTAAAGAAGATCGATGATGAAAATGCAGGAGCATATCGCCATGAGAACGTGATTATCAGTGGAGCGAAGCACCGACCGCCAGAGCATTTTTTGATTAAAGAGCATATGGAACGAATGGTGGCGGAATACAACGAACAGTGGCCAAAATTGCACCCGATCGAGGGAGCGGCCTTACTTCACGGCGAGTTTGTTAAGATTCATCCCTTTGGAGACGGCAACGGCCGGACGGCAAGACTCTTGCTCAACTTCGAACTTATGAAATGCGGCTTTCCACCGGCGATTATTGAAGCTGAAATGCGGCCGGAGTACTACGATGCGCTCGACTTGGCGCATATCACCGGCGATTACGGTAAATTTGTTGAACTGGTGGCAAAGTGTGTCGAGACCAGTCTCGATTTATGGTTGAGTTTATTTTGATTAAGACTTGGGAAAACCTCAATATCTATAACCAACCATATTCATTTATTTGTTTTGACTATTAAAAATTGACTTAAAAAAACTATTAAGAAATGAGGAATTTAAATGGCGCTTCCGGCATTTACCAAAGAGCTTGTTAAAGTTAGGTTGGATCAGTTTTGCGATCAGAGGGTGCCAAAGCAATACCGAAACGAACTTCGGTTAACTTATAAGTTTCGCGGCGATACGGTGACTCTTTTTGAGGAAAGGCCGGCATTTCGCAAACCTGAGGAATGGGTGCAAATAACGGTGGCCCAGTTTCGATATGACGGGGAACGAAATGAATGGACGCTTTATTGGGCGGATCGAAATAACCGCTGGCATTTATATGATGTTTTGGCGCCTAATGCTGATTTTGATGTTTTGTTGAAAGAGGTGAATCAAGATCCGACCGGTATTTTTTGGGGGTGATACGCCACACGCCCGTTCTCCTCAGTTAGGGTGAGTTTCTAGAGCCCAATTGCTGAGTATGGCTTAAAATCAAAGTAAAAAAAGACAACCGAA
The DNA here is from genome assembly GCA_023415835.1 of Bacillota bacterium. Classification (GTDB taxonomy): domain Bacteria; phylum Bacillota; class UBA4882; order UBA8346; family UBA8346; genus JAAYHS01. The sequence continues at coordinate 1,963 of JAEZJK010000099.1, read as the reverse complement.
AGGTTGTATTTTTTTAGCCAGGTAAAAACCGGGCAAATTAAACTATGGAAAAGACTTCGCCCAAATCTTCCATTTTTTTAGTCTGCGGGGTATAGGCAGGGTAACCGATGGGAATCAGGCTGATAAACCGTTGTTCCGACGGAACGCCTAAAATCTGGTTGATTTCCTCTCCGGCAATGGCCGGTTCACTCATCCAGCATGCTCCATACCCTTTTTCATGGATACTCAAAAGCATATTTTGGATGGCGGCCCCGATCGATAATAAATCATAATTGGCATAGAGCTTAATAATGCCTTCTTCATCATACCCTTGATCCTTTAAGGCGGAAATTAATACCGGATCGTAGAATTTGGCCTTGGTCATAAACACGGCGATACATAAGGGTGCTTTGGCGAAAAAACTGACCATTTTACGTTTGGCAGTTAAGTACTCCTCAGATAATTCATTGCGTTTGGCGGCGAGGATAGCTTCGGTTTTTTCAATGACTGCAGTTTCAATTTTGGTAATGATCTCCCGATCGCGGATGGCGATAAATCTCCAACATTGGCTGTTGCACCCGCTGGGAGCGCTGACTGCGGCCTGGATGAAATACACCAGGTCTCGATCGGGGATTTCTTTATCCTCAAATTTGCGGATACTGCGACGGGATAGGGCTAGGTCAAGAAAGGTGTACATTAGGGTCACCTCTTTCGGTCGGTTAGTAAGTTATTATTTTACCGTTTAATAGAGTATATGGCAAATCGGAATGGTTATAAAAAAGTGTCAATTAAATTCAGTCCTTGGAATTTTCCTCCGGTTTTAGAGGAACATTAAAGTCTTGTTCGTTAACCACTCTCTGCGGGAGGAAAAATATCGTACTCAAGACAAGGTAACACCATGAGATATAATCAAAGGCAAAAAGCTTTGAAAAGGGAGTTTTGCTTATGCCATGGAAGAGAAAAAAGTCTGGGATGTAAAAAAGATAGTCCCTGTTTTTGATAAAGTGGAGGAATTGGAAGGAAGATACAGAATTTTATTTTAACAAGTTTAGCTTTGGAGGTGGTAACGGTGAGTTTTAAAGTTAGGGAAACCAATCCTTGCGCGGCGTCCAAAGAAACTTTTACATACGGCGACTATGAAAAATGGCCCGAAGACCAGCGCTGGGAACTGATTGACGGGATTCCTTACGATATAACTCCCGCGCCTTCCCGGAAACACCAGGAAATATTGGGGGAATTGCACCTTCAGTTTGCTGCTTACTTGAAGAATAAGCCCTGCAAGGTGTTTTTGGCTCCTTTTGATGTCCGGCTGCCCTAAGGGGATGAACCGGGAGAAATGATTCGCACGGTAGTCCAACCGGATTTGACGATAGTCTGCGACCATTCCAAGTTGGATCAGCGAGGTTGTCTAGGCGTCCCCGATCTGGTGGTCGAGATCCTATCTCCCCATACCGCGGCGAAAGATTTGAAGATTAAGTTAGATCTATATGAAAGAGTTGGTGTTAAAGAGTATTGGCTGGTCCAACCTTTGGACCGGACGATCATGGTTTTTACCCTTCAAGAAGACGGTAAATACGCCAAGCCGGCGGTTTACGACCGGCATGATACGGTGAGTGTCGGAATTTTTGAAGGGGATTTGCGGGTGGATGCGGTTGAGATCTTTGGGGAAAGAGGAGATCTAAAATTGTAAAGAGAAAAGGGGAAAGTGAAAAAGCGTGGTGCAGACAATGGAGTCAACGTACTTGAAGGTTTTTATCGTATCCAGAGAATCGAAATGTGACGATTGTCAACAGGAACAGGATGCCATTCCTGGATTACGCTGGCGGTGGAGAAGACTTATGCGATAAGTGAGTTGAAGCGGTTTGGGGTTAGCGGCTAAAATAAATTTCAGTTTAACCAAGGAGGATAGATTAGATGAACGCGGTTAAGGAACTAATCCCGCACCGGGAACCGTTTTTATTCGTCGATGAAATTGTTTCGGCAA
>JAEZJK010000067.1 GCA_023415835.1 Bacillota bacterium | reverse complement strand
CCGGGCGACAATGTTAAGATGACGATTGAACTGATCACCCCGATTGCAATGGAAGAAGGCTTACGGTTCGCTATCCGTGAAGGCGGGCGTACCGTTGGCGCCGGTGTGGTTACTAAAATTGTTGAGTAACATTATAACGGTTTAAATAGTAAACCTAGGCATGAGGCGGATTATTGCCGATAATCAATTATCAAGAAAAAATCTGTTGGCACGAGTAACATTCAATAATGGTGCTCGTGCCTTTTATCTTTTGCTTCATGTCATCGCCGCGAACAGTTAGCATGACCAAATATTCGCATTCCGTCCCATACTAATATTTTTATAAATCCACCTTGACAGGCAGGGGTAAATGTGGTAAGTTTTATAAGTGATTGCGATCCGAAGGGTCTTATTTTTTTCCCTTTTTTTAGAGAATTTTGCCGTGAATTTTTAAATAAACTGGTTCGCTGTCACTGCAAGTAATTAGATTGAAGATTGAACGTTCTTGATATTTAAGGCGTTTATTTACCAAATTCGATATTAACATATAGCAATAATAGGGAGGTGCCGGCCATGCGTGAAGGAATTACTTTGGCTTGCTCTGATTGCAAAAACCGTAATTATCGTACGAATAAAAACAAAAAAAACAATCCGGAACGTATTGAACTAATGAAATACTGCAAGTTCTGCCGTAAAGAAACGAGCCACAAAGAAACCAGATAACCGAATAACACCAATTATTTTGAGAATAAAACAAACCCTGACGGAGGGGTGATCAAATTGCAACCCACCAAAGCAATTAAGAAGGAATCGCCGGTAGGAGGTTTTCGACGGTTTTTTCGAAATGTGACTGCCGAATTAAAAAAGGTAAATTGGCCTAGCCGAAAAGAGCTCACAACTTACACAATCGTGGTTATCATTACTGTATTAGTTGTCGCTTTAATTATTTGGGCTTGGGATGTGGGCTTAACGGTTATCTTTAAAGCAATGGGATTCTACCGGTAGTGAGGAGAAACGCATGGAAAAGAATTGGTATGTAATTCATACCTATTCGGGATATGAGAATAAAGTAAAAGCTAACCTTGAACGTCGCGTGGAATCCATGGCGATGGAGGATAAGATCTTCCGGATTTTAGTCCCTACTGAAGAAGAGTTGGAAATTAAAGATGGAAAACGGAAGATTAACAAAAAGAAAATCTATCCTGGTTACGTGATTGTGGAGATGATTTTAACTGACGATTCTTGGTATGTTGTTAGAAATACTCCCGGGGTAACCGGATTTGTCGGTTCGGGTTCCAAGCCTTTGCCATTACAAGAGAAAGAGACTAAATTAATATTGCATCAAATGGGAATCGACGAACCCCGTACCAAGATTGATTTTGAGTTAGGAGAAACCATTAAAGTTATCCGGGGTCCTTTTGAAAATTTTTCAGGTATTATTGAAGAGATTAGCCCTGAAAAAGGAAAGATTAAAGTTAGAGTATCGATGTTTGGGAGAGAAACCCCGGTAGAACTGGACTATCACCAAATCGAGAAGATTTAACCGGTGAGTGGGAGGGTAAATCCCGTTATAACCACATTATATTCTAAGGAGGTGAAGGGCAATGGCTAAAAAAATTACGGGAATAATTAAATTGCAGGTTCCGGCTGGTAAAGCGAATCCGGCTCCACCCGTAGGCCCTGCCCTGGGACAGCACGGCGTTAATATTATGGAGTTTTGTAAAACATTTAACGAACGTACAGCCAATCAGGCTGGGTTGATCATCCCGGTGGTAATTACGGTTTATGAGGATCGTTCGTTCACTTTTATTTGTAAAACTCCACCGGTTCCCGTCCTTATTAAAAAAGCAATTAATTTGGAGAAGGGTTCCGGTGTTCCCAACAAAACCAAGGTGGGAACGATTAGTAAGTCAAAGGTTCGTGAAATTGCTGAGTTAAAGATGCCTGATCTTAATGCTGCTAGTGTTGAGGCAGCCATGAGCATGGTTTCCGGGACTGCTCGCAGTATGGGTATTGTTGTTGAAGATTAACCTGAAATAGGACGAGGTTATTACAGTTTTCTGTAAGGGTTCTTTTCAGGGTATTCCGAAAAATGTGGGAGGAAGAACATTCCGTTAAACCACTAAGGAGGTATATAAATGCCAAAGCATGGTAAACGATATACAGAAGCCGCTAAAATGGTTGAAGGCGCTAAATTATATGAACCAATGGAAGCTTTAAATTTAATTAAAAATATGCCGAAAAGTAAATTTGATGAGTCCGTGGAAGTTTCAATCCGTTTAGGGGTTGATCCTAGGCATGCCGATCAACAGATTCGTGGCGCGGTAGTTTTACCGCATGGGACTGGTAAGGCTGTCAGGGTTATTGTATTCGCTAAAGGCGATAAAGCCAAAGAAGCCCAAGAGGCGGGAGCTGAAAAGGTTGGGGCTGAGGATTTAATAGCTGAGATCCAAAAGGGTTGGATGGATTTTGATGTGGCGGTTGCTACTCCCGATATGATGGGCGCAGTCGGTAAACTTGGTAAAATTTTAGGACCCAAAGGTTTGATGCCGAACCCAAAGACCGGTACGGTTACTTTTGAGACCGCTAAAGCTGTTAAAGATATTAAAGCGGGAAAAGTCGAATATCGGGTTGATAAAACCGGTATTGTCCATGTCTTGATCGGGAAGGTATCGTTTGACACTGATAAACTGGTTAAAAATTTCCGCACTTTAATGGATGTTATTGTCAAGGCTAAACCGGCTTCGGCGAAAGGGACTTATCTTAAAAGCGTGGTAGTCTCTTCGACGATGGGACCTGGAGTAAGGATTTCACCTCAAGTCGCAGCCCAAACTGCTGCAGCAGAACATTAAAACACAATTATTTAATAGAAGAATAAGTATTTTGCCATAGACAGTAGGCGCCTTTATAGGCATAATGGCCAACCACCTACCGAGGCTGGATGTATTCAAATTGGTTAGATAAGCTGATCATTAGCTTATTATTAAGACCTCCAGTAGCTATGGGGGTCTTTTATTTTAGATTTAAGGAGGTGTAAAAATGGCAAGGCCGGAAAAAGAGGCTGCAGTTAGTGAGATTCAACAAAAGTTTGCCATATCCAAATCAGTAATTTTAGCTGATTATCGTGGGTTAAACGTTACCGAAGTCACTGAATTGCGAAAAAAATTACGGGAAGCCGGTGTTGAGTATAAGGTAGCTAAAAATACCTTAACCAGCAGGGCTGCCAAGGCTGCTAATATTGACGGATTAGACCAGTTTTTAAGTGGGCCTACCGCATTGGCCTTTGGTATTAATGACGTGGTTATTCCTGCAAAAATTTTAGCTGATTTTGCTAAAGATCACAAAAAGTTGGAGTTAAAAGGCGGTATTCTAGAAGGCAAGGTTATAGGCTTGGATGAAGTTAAAAACTTGGCTAACCTACCTTCGCGTGAAGCGCTACTTGGCCAAGTGGCTGGTATGCTTCAAGCTCCCCTGCGTGGATTGGCTACGGTTCTTTCTGGTCCGCTTCGCAATGTGACTTACGCCGTTGAAGCTGTTCGGAAACAAAAAGCTGGCGAATAATTAATTCTTTTTTTTGTTAAAAACAAGCAAGCAGTTTTAAAGTAAAAATTATTTAAGGAGGCCCTTAAAAATGTCAAAAGTTAACGATGTATTAGAAATAGTCAAAGGTATGACCGTTCTTGAACTTAACGAATTGGTAAAAGCCTTTGAGGAAGAGTTTGGTGTTTCTGCTGCCGCTCCGGTTGCGGTTGCCGCCGTTGCCCCTACCGCCGCTGCCCCTGCTGCGGAAAAGACCGAATTTGATGTAGTCCTGGCAAACGCTGGCGCCCAGAAGATTCAAGTCATAAAAGTTGTCCGTGAAGCAACTGGCCTTGGGCTCAAAGAAGCTAAGGATTTAGTTGATGGGGCGCCCAAAACCGTTAAAGAAGCTATGCCTAAAAAAGACGCCGATGAGCTCAAGAAAAAACTTGAAGAAGCCGGCGCAACTGTTGAGCTTAAGTAAAATATGGCATTTATTCAGAGGGGTTAATAACCCCTCTGAATTTTTTTATTGACATTCGTATATAGTTGTGATATTATAATTATCTGCTAGTATCTGAAGCTGAAAAATGGGAAAACTGTAATCTAAGCAATAAAAAAATCTGTGAGATATGGGCTGAGAAGAGCTGAAATACAATTATTTGTTTTCAATACCATCGAAGGCGTAAGCGAGGATAACATTGTTACCTTGCTTTTATCTGTTTATATATAGAGATAGTAAATTGTATTGGACCAAATTCTGAAGAGGTGAGTAGTTTGCAAGAAACCGTAAAGAAACACCGGGAACGGTTAAGCTTTGGTAAAATTAACGAGATTTTAGACATGCCCAACCTCATCGAGGTACAACAAAAATCATATCAATGGTTTTTAGATGAAGGGTTACGCGAGATGTTTCGGGACATCTCACCAATTCAGGATTTCACCGGAAACCTGGTTTTGGAATTTATTGATTATGCTTTGGGTGAGCCCAAATATCCGGTCGAAGAGTGTAAGGAAAGGGATGTTACCTTTGCTGCGCCTTTGCGTGTTAAGGCGCGTTTGATTAATAAAGAGACCGGTGAGGTTAAGGAACAGGAAGTATTTATGGGCGATTTCCCTTTGATGACCGAAAAGGGAACCTTCATTATTAATGGGGCTGAACGGGTAATCGTCAGTCAACTAGTCCGTTCCCCCGGTGTATACTTTGGTAGGACCCAGGATACGACCGGTAAGTATTTATACTCAGCCAGTATTATTCCCAATCGGGGCGCTTGGCTTGAGTTTGAGTTTGATGGAAATGACATTTTATATGTTAGGATTGATCGTACCCGGAAACTGCCGGTGACGATTCTACTTAAATCGTTGGGGTTGGGGAATAATTATCAACTAACTGAATTATTTGACGGCCATGAAAGTGTGAAATTGACTTTAGAACGGGATAATACTCAAAGCGAGGAAGAAGCCCTAATTGAAATCTATAAACGGCTCCGTCCCGGCGAACCGCCAACAGTTGATAGCGCCCGCACTTTGTTTGAAACGTTATTCTTTGATCCCAAACGTTATGACCTTGCCCCGGTCGGGCGTTACAAACTAAATAAAAAGTTAGGATTGAATTTTCCTGCCAAAACTGTTAAACCTTCAACTGATGCCACTGGGAACGAAATTCCCGGTCAGGAAGCGGTTAAGGTCCTAACCAAAGAAGATGTAATTGAAGTAGTCAAATACTTATTGAATCTCCATGAGGGTAACGGAGATGTAGATGATATTGACCATCTGGGAAACCGCCGCTTAAAATCGGTGGGGGAATTGTTACAAAATCAGTTCCGGATCGGGTTAGCCAGGATGGAAAGGGTTGTTCGGGAAAGAATGACCATCCAGGATGTTGAAGTCATTACACCTCAAGCATTAATCAATATCCGGCCGGTGGTTGCAGCCATTAAAGAATTCTTTGGCTCCAGCCAATTGTCCCAGTTTATGGATCAAACTAACCCTTTAGCGGAATTGACCCATAAAAGAAGGCTTTCCGCCCTTGGACCAGGCGGATTATCCAGGGAACGGGCAGGGTTTGAAGTACGGGATGTGCATCATTCCCACTATGGACGGATGTGCCCTATTGAGACCCCTGAAGGTCCGAATATCGGTTTAATCGGTTCACTTACTACCTTTGCCCGGATCAATGAATATGGTTTTATCGAAACCCCTTACCGCCGGGTTATTAATAGTAAGGTTAGTGATGAAATTGTATACTTGACTGCGGACGAAGAAGATAAATTTATCGTCGCCCAAGCTAATGAACCGTTTGACCCTGAAACCAGGGAATTCGTTCATAACCGGGTTTCGGTCAGGCATCGGGAAGATATTTTGGAAATTTCCAGCAATCAAGTCCAATTAATGGATGTTTCCCCTAAACAACTGGTGAGTATCGCAACCGCTTTGATCCCATTTTTAGAGAACGATGACGCTAACCGGGCTTTGATGGGTTCGAACATGCAACGTCAAGCTGTCCCTCTTTTAAGGACTGAAGCGCCATTGGTAGGGACCGGAATGGAATATAAAGCAGCGGTTGATTCCGGTGTCGTTGCCCTAGCCAAAAGAAAAGGCACGATTTTAAAGGTGACCGGGGATGAGATTCGGATTAAAACCGATAAAGCCGTCGACACATATAAACTTTTGAAATATAAACGTTCCAACCAGGGTACTTGTATCAACCAAAAGCCAATTGTGAGGGAAGGCCAGATAGTGGAAGCGGGAGAAGTAATCGCCGATGGACCATCCACTGATCAAGGCGAGTTGGCTTTGGGGAAAAATATTTTGGTCGCTTTCATGCCTTGGGAGGGTTATAATTACGAAGATGCTATTTTAATCAGTGAAGAACTGGTTATTGGCGATGTATTTACCTCAGTCCATATTGAAGAATACGAGGCGGAAGCCCGCGACACTAAATTAGGCGCCGAAGAGATTACCAGGGACATTCCTAATGTGGGTGAAGGCGCCCTGGATGATTTGGACGAACAAGGCATTATTCGGATCGGCGCTGAGGTAAGGCCGGGAGATATCTTGGTAGGTAAGGTTACTCCTAAGGGAGAAACTGAGCTTACTGCGGAAGAAAGGTTGCTAAGGGCAATTTTTGGTGAAAAAGCCCGTGAAGTCCGGGATACTTCCCTCCGGGTACCTCACGGTGAATCGGGTCGGATCGTAGACGTCAAGGTATTCTCGAGAGAAAACGGGGATGAATTGGCTCCGGGGGTTAATCGATTGGTCCGGGCCTATATCGCTCAAAAACGGAAGATCTCCGAAGGTGATAAAATGGCTGGACGGCATGGCAATAAAGGTGTTATTGCCAAAATCTTACCGGTTGAGGATATGCCGTTTTTACCTGACGGGACACCGGTCCAGATTGTATTGAATCCGTTGGGTGTGCCTTCACGGATGAATCTTGGCCAGGTTTTAGAGACCCACTTGGGATGGGCTGCTAATGCCATTGGTTATCGTGTTGCCACCCCAGTTTTTGGTGGGGCAACTGAAAAAGAGATTTTAGAAATTTTCAAAAAAGCAAACTTACCTAAGATTGGGAAAACAAAACTATTTGACGGCCGTTCCGGGCAGCCGTTTGACAATCCGATAACAGTCGGTTATGTTTACATGCTAAAACTGGCTCACCTGGTGGATGACAAAATCCATGCCCGTTCCACCGGGCCATATTCCTTAGTTACTCAACAGCCATTGGGTGGAAAGGCTCAATTTGGTGGGCAGCGTTTCGGAGAAATGGAAGTTTGGGCATTGGAGGCTTATGGGGCGGCCTATACTCTCCAAGAGCTTTTGACTGTAAAATCGGATGATGTTATTGGCCGGGTTAAAACTTATGAGGCTATCGTCAAAGGTGAAAATGTACCGGAACCAGGAGTTCCGGAGTCCTTCAAGGTTTTAATCAAAGAGCTGCAAAGCCTTTGCCTTGATGTGAAGGTCTTGACTGAGGAAGCTCAAGAAATTCAGATTAAAGAAGAGGATGAAGATGTTAAAGAGATGGCTAAGGAATTAGGGTTGGAGATTGAAGCCCCGGCTGAAGCTGTCCTTGAAGAAGAACTCGACGATGTTGAGAATGGCGATAACGCTTTTGACGAGGAAGATGAGGAGCTCTTTGAGGAAACATTTGAAGAGGACTTAATAGGAGAAGGCTAATTCTATCGAGATTCGATCGAAGGAGGGAATCCTTTGCTGGATGCTAATAATTTTGATGCTTTAAAAATCGGCTTGGCTTCTCCGGAGCAAATCAGGGCTTGGTCAAGCGGGGAAGTAAAAAAACCGGAAACTATTAATTACCGGACTTTAAAACCAGAACGCGAAGGGCTTTTTTGTGAAAAAATCTTTGGTCCGCAACGTGACTGGGAATGTCATTGTGGGAAATACAAACGTGTCCGTTATAAGGGGATTATTTGCGACCGTTGCGGAGTTGAGGTTACGCGCTCCAAGGTCCGCCGTGAAAGGTTGGGCCATATTGAATTGGCGGCTTCGGTATCCCATATTTGGTTTTTTAAAGGGATACCAAGTAGAATGGGTTTATTACTGGATATTTCCCCTCGCCATTTGGAAAAAGTAATTTATTTTGCTTCTTATATTGTAGTTGAATCCGGAAACACCCCGCTTTTGAAGAAACAATTATTATCCGAGAATGAGTATCGTGAAGCCCGGGAGAAATACGGGCAAAACTTCAAGGCTTTAATGGGTGCTGAAGCCATTAAAAAGTTGCTGGAAGAGATCGATCTTGAAAAATCCTCCCTGGAGCTGAAGAAAGAAGTCAAAGAAGTAAGCGGCCAACGCCGTATCAGGGCTATCCGCCGTTTAGAAGTGGTTGAATCTTTTCGTAAATCGGAAAGCCGTCCCGAGTGGATGGTGATGGATGTAATACCGGTTATCCCTCCGGAACTTCGGCCGATGGTTCAATTAGACGGCGGCCGGTTTGCTACTTCCGATTTGAATGATCTATACCGTAGAGTTATTAATCGTAATAACCGTTTGAAAAGATTGCTTGAATTAGGCGCTCCGGATATTATTGTCCGTAATGAAAAAAGGATGCTGCAAGAAGCGGTCGACGCCTTAATAGATAATGGCCGTCGGGGCCGTCCGGTGACCGGTCCCGGAAACCGTCCCTTGAAGTCATTGAGCGATATGCTCAAAGGAAAACAAGGGCGTTTCCGTCAAAATCTCTTGGGTAAACGGGTTGACTATTCCGGGCGTTCGGTTATTGTAGTAGGACCGGAATTAAGGTTGGATCAATGCGGACTTCCAAAGGAAATGGCGCTGGAACTTTTCAAACCGTTTGTGATGAAACGTTTAGTGGATAATGGTTTTGTCCATAATATTAAAAGCGCTAAACGGATGGTTGAAAGAGTTAAAACTGAAGTTTGGGATGTATTGGAAGAAGTAATTCATGAACATCCGGTAATGTTAAACCGGGCTCCGACTTTACATCGTCTTGGTATCCAAGCTTTTGAACCGATATTGGTTGAAGGCAGGGCTATTCAGATTCATCCGCTGGTTTGTTCCGCTTATAACGCAGACTTTGACGGCGACCAAATGGCGGTGCACGTTCCGCTCTCTGCCGAAGCTCAAGCTGAAGCCAGAATATTGATGTTATCAGCGCATAATATCCTTTCTCCTGCAAGTGGGCGGCCGATCGCTACCCCGACGCAGGATATGGTATTAGGTTGCTATTATCTGACGATAGTCCGGGATGGGGCTAAGGGTGAAGGTAAAGTATTCGGTAATGCTACTGAAGTTTATTGCGCTTATGATGCAGGCGCTTTGGAATTACATGCTAAAATTAAAATACGAATCAACGGGCAATTGGTTGATACAACGGCAGGCCGGGTGATTTTCAATGACCAAGTAAAATTGGACTTAGATCCAGATCCAGTGGCTAATTTTCAATTAACCAACCGGGTGGTCGACCGGGGAGCCCTTGGCCAGTTGGTGGGTAAATGCGCCCGCACCCATAGTGTGGCAAAAACCGCGGAAATTCTAGACCAAATCAAAAGGGTAGGGTTCCGTTATGCCACTCAATCCGGGACTACTATCGCTATTGATGATATTACAATCCCACCCACTAAAAAAGAGATTTTGAATGAAGCCGAACGCCAGGTTGAACAGGTTGAGGAACAATTCCGGCGGGGTTTAATCACCAGTGACGAACGTTATCAAAGGTTTATCGATATTTGGACCAAAGCTAAGGAAAACGTTACTGATGCTATGAACAAGGCTTTAAATAAGTTTAACCCGGTTTATATGATGTCTATTTCCGGAGCCCGCGGTAACCCAGCGCAGCTCTCGCAGTTGGCCGGGATGCGCGGATTAATGACCGACCCTTCGGGACGGATTATTGACCTCCCGATCCGTGCTAATTTCCGAGAAGGGCTTACGGTTTTGGAATTTTTCATTTCAACCCATGGCGCCCGAAAAGGTTTGGCGGATACCGCTTTGCGGACCGCAGACTCCGGATATCTCACCAGGCGTTTGGTAGACGTAGCCCAGGATGTCATTGTCCGCGAAGATGATTGCGGTACCACTGATGGGATTCGGGTCGGCGCTATTGTTGACGGTAACGAAGAAATTGAAAAGTTACGGGAAAGGATTATCGGCCGAATTGCCGTCGAAGATATTGTCGATCCAAAAACCAAAGAGGTTATTGTCCGCGCCAATGAGGAGATAACCGAAGAAGTAGTTGATTTAATTGATAAAGCTGGTATTAAAGAAGTAACTATCCGTTCAGTATTAACTTGTCACAGCAAATATGGAGTCTGTATTAAGTGTTACGGCCGTAACCTGGCTACCGGTAAAATAGTTGATGTAGGTGAAGCCGTTGGGATTATTGCCGCCCAATCAATCGGAGAACCCGGGACTCAGTTAACGATGAGGACCTTCCATACCGGTGGTGTGGCAGGGGACGATATCACTCAAGGTTTGCCCAGGGTTGAGGAATTATTTGAAGCCCGTAAACCGAAAGGCCAAGCTATTATCAGTGAGTACAGCGGTACCTGTAAGATCACTGAAGTTAAAGGCGTTAGAAGGTTGACGGTTGTTACGGAGAATGGTGAAGAAAAAGCATACCAGGTTCCATTTGGTTCCCGAATTAAAGTTAAAGAGGGCAGTACCGTTGCAGCAGGTGATCTATTAACCGAAGGTTCGGCTAATCCACATGATATCTTAAAAGTAAAGGGTATTCACGGAGTCCAGGTGTACTTGGTTCAAGAAGTGCAAAATGTTTATCGTTCTCAGGGAGTATGGATTAATGATAAGCATATCGAGGTTGTGGTGCGTCAAATGCTCCGCAAACGAAAGATTGAACAGGCTGGAGATACCGAACTTCTACCAGGGGGCTTAGTCGATGTCTTTGAGTTGGAGGAAGAGAACCGACGGGTAGAAGCCACCGGTGGCGAACCGGCAATCGCTAAACCGGTATTGCTCGGAATTACCAAGGCGTCTTTGGCTACTGACAGCTTTTTGTCGGCCGCTTCTTTCCAGGAGACAACCAGAGTCTTGACTGAAGCTGCGATTAAAGGAAAACAAGATCCGCTGTTAGGCTTAAAAGAAAATGTTATTATCGGAAAATTGGTTCCAGCGGGTACCGGGATGTCACGTTACCGGAATGTGAAGATTGTGACGGAGTAAATCAGCTAATTTTATAAGGAATAGATCTTTCTAGGGGAAAAAACCGGCTAAGCCGGTTTTTTTGTTTATATGAATAAACCCCATACTAGACATAGGCTGTAAAGCATCCAGGGTACCCTTTCTTTAAGTAAAGAGAGAGCAAGAATGAGGTTTTTTAAAAGACTTGCAAGGAGCAATTAACAGTCGATTATTTAGAACTGTTAACGGATAGCAGGTAATAAACCCATTACATGTGGAGGATCGTATCAATGCCGTTTAAGTGTGGCAAGTAATAAAGGGCTATGCCCGTTAAAGAAACCCTCCGGCTTTGCCGGGGGATATTTATTAGTTACTTAGTGTCAACCGGTAACAAATTTTGGGAAAACCATTTCTATGGCAATTATAAAAATTTTTTCGGCCTCTATATGGCATCATATTAAAAAGTTTACAATTAATGTAAAATAATTCTTGACTTTAATATAAGCTAATTGTAAAATAATGGAAATAAATGTCATACAGATTAATTTTTGAATATACGAATCAATTATCACAAGTCGAAAGTTTAGTTATGTATAAAATTGCCAAGGATATATGATTTTTTTGGATTAATAATGGTACGCATATATTATTCTGATGCTTACGTAACTTTAGATATGCTGTTGCCGAACAATTTATGCGAGCCTGGTTAAAGTATGAGATTGAGATTCTACTAAAGAGTAAAAGTAGAATCTAGAATTACATCTGGATCAATAAAAAATATTCAAGGATTGAAAGGGGGAAAGTGCGTTTTTACTCGTAAAACCTGATATTACGAGTGTCTCAGGGTAGTAACCGGTTTTAAAAAAAGGAGGTATGTTTTAATGAAGGCGAAGAAACTATTAGTGTTGTTGTTGACCGTGGTTATCTTAACATTAATGGTGGCTGCTGCAGCCCAGGCCGCTAATGTCACCATCACTAGCACCATCGTTGTTAAGGCAGGCCAAACTTATGATGGTGGCGGTAATACGATTATCGCCAAGGGAATGGGAGACGGCAGCCAAAGCGAAAGCCAGAAACCGATTTTCAAATTGGAAAACGGGGCTAAGTTGAAAAATGTGATCATTGGCGCCCCGGCCTGCGACGGTATCCATTGCTACGGGAACAATACCTTAACCAACATTAAATGTAGCGATGTCGGCGAAGACTTCTTCAGTGTAAAAGGCGGCGATAGCGCCAATGCAGGGACTATCACCTGGTTATGCTAATAAAAGCGAAGATAAAGTATGTCAAGTTAACGCTCCCTGCACATTAAAAGTTAGCAATTTCAGCGCTGACACAATGGGTAAATTCTGCCGTCAAAACGGCGGAAATACCTGGAAAATGATCCTCTATCTTACCAATGTCAAACTAAACAACGTTAAAGAAGCGGTTTGGAGATCCGACTCCAGTTCCTTGAGAGTCTACTATCGAAACTTAACAGTCACTAACTTTAAAGGCTCAAAGGGCTGGTGGTATGGCCGGGATTCCCAAGCTTCTACATACTAATCGTAAGGTTTGACGAAAGAGATGTAAATTAACAAGGCGCGCATGATATACGATCGTGCGCGCCTACAATATCTTTTTTGAAAAAGGGGATATTTTGATGTATAGAAAGAACCAAGTTATTTCGGCGCTTATCATAATTTGCATCAGCATCGCTTTGATTAGCTTCGGTACTCTGGAAAGATTCCCTAAAAGAGTTATAATAGAAAAATTGGTCAGCCAAACCGAGTCTTATATTGGAATAATGGATTCGGTAAAAATAAGCCCTGATGGTAAAGGGATTGCTTATATCGAACAGGTTGAGTCGAAACAACGGGTAGTGGTTGACGGTAAAGCGGGGAAACTTTACGACAGTATCATGGACGGATCGCCTTATTTTAGCTCCGATAGTAAACGGGTGGCATATACGGCCCAATTGGGCGATATGTGGACGGTAGTAATGGATGGTATCGAAAACGGGTGGTATGACGGAATTAATACCATCCCGACCTTTAGCCCCAATGGAAAACGCTTAGCGTTCGGGGCCAGGATAGGTGAAAAACGCTTTGTTATAGTAGACTGGCAACCGGAGAAAAACAGTTTTGATTTTCTCGGTAATATTTTGACTTTCAGCCCGGATAGCAGCCGATTGGCTTATACCGCGCAATTAGGGGATGATTGGCTGGTTATGATAGACGGTAAACCGGGTAAAAGATACCATGATGTTCCGTTGTTCATTTTTAGCCCCGATAGCCGTAAATTTGCATTTAGCGCCCGTCAAGGGAATAAATACGTTATTGTAATCGATGGAAAAGAAGGCCAACACTATGACGGGATTCTTGAGAGCACCCCGATTTTTAGCCCTGATAGTAACAGCTTGGCTTATGTGGCTAAACGGGGTGACTGGAGATTTGTTGTGTTAAATGGAGCAGAAGGTAAACCGTATACCGGTATTGGCAAATATACTTTGATGTTCAGCCCGGATAGCCAGCATCTTGCTTATGCTGCCCAATTAGATGGGAAATGGTTTGTGGTGAGGGACGGAAATGAAGGTGAACGGTACGACGGTATCGGGACTAGTTTTGTTTTTAGTCCCGATAGTAAGAGAGAGGCCTATACGGCTTTATTAGGTAATAAATGGATGGTGGTAGTTGACGGTAAACCCGGGCTACCCTACGATGGCATTGGAATTGGCACTCCCGTTTTCAGCGCCGACAGCAAACGCCTGGCTTATGTCGCTTTAAGCGGTAAAAAACAGCTTGCCGTAGTGAATGAAAAGATAGGGAAGCAATATGACGGTATAGGGGAATATTCGCTTACCTTCAGTCCGGATAACCGATATTTGGCTTATGCGGCTCAAAGAGGCAGCAAACAATTCATAATCAAAAATGGGAAAGAACAAAAAAATTTGACGCTATCTGTTCGGCGCCTTTTTTCAGTCCGGATGGTAAAAGTTTGATATATTCAGCGCAAGCTGGCGATGAATGGACGCTTATTGTTGATGGGAAAGAAGGTGGGCGCTATGAAGGCGGCATTATTAGCGAAGAAGAGGGGGCCTTCTTCAGTACGCCACGAAACTTTCATTATTTTGCCTTTAAAAACAAAGCTATTAATTTTGTGGAAGAGATTTTAAGATAAAAATATTATTTAGCTTGTTATATGAGCGAGTTTCATAATTACAAAAATTTATCTTTGCATGCAATATATAGTGTAGGTTTTATTTTAGTCTATCAATATATTGTATGCGAAGCCGAAAAAAAAGGAATTATGAAACCGCCTAATATAAAATAACTAATCGTAATTGATCGGGAGTAGGCCTTAGTTACAATTTTATTATTTCCACGGAGTGATAGCATTGCCCAAGAAAACGATTAAGTTAAAGTTTCTTATAATAATAGCAATAATGATGATAATCAGCCCTAAGGCCGTCACCCAGGAACCGGCCTTGGATAAAGAGGTTATTGTCCCAAAAATCAGTTTTTACAAGGTTGACTTAGTAAACGCCATGCAACAACTGGCTTCCAAAGCGGGTTATAATTTGGTAGCTACTCCCGATGTCCAAGGGATTATTACCATCAACTTAACCGATGTAACTTATGATCAAGCTTTAAAAGTTATTGTCCAATCCCAAGGGTACGTTTATGAACAAGAAGGAAAGTATTTTTATGTACGCAAACCGGAACAGGCCGTAACCGATCAAAACAATATCGCTTTCATTCCAGTTTATTATTCCGATCCTAAACTGTTAGTAGAGCTATTAATGAAATCATTAGGTCCGAACGAACGGATCTTCAACGATGACCGTGCCAGGGTAATAGTGGTTACCGGTTCTAAATCATAGATCGATAGAGCTGAAACTATCATCAAAGCCCTTGACCAGAAAATGCCTCAGATTACGGTGGAGGTAAAAGTGATCGCAGTCAGTACTACTGCGATCCGGAAGATAGGAATGGAACTGATGAAAGGGGAAAGCAGTGTTTTAAATTGGGGAGAGACTTCTTCCGGAGTGCAAATAGTCCTAGAACTGATCCGAAACGGACAAAGTTGGAACGCTATCTTTAAAAATATGATTAGCGAAGACCAAGCCCGTTTAGTTAGCGCCCCTTCGGTTTCAACCATGAACGGGCAAGAATCATCGATTGTAATTGCCGACCAAATCCCGATTGAAACATCTGACGAGGATGGCAATATTAATGTGAATTACGTTGATGTTGGGATCAAGTTAAACTTCACGCCGATTGTACAAAAGGGCGATGAACTTTTTCTTGATTTAAATACTCAAGTAAGTTCGCTCGGGGATAAAATGGGCAGCAGTTACAAAATTATCAATAAAGAAGTCAAATCCCGGATTCAAGCAAAAATCGGCGAGACCGTCTTTTTGGGTGGGTTGATAAGCCAAGAAGAACAAAACAACACCTCTAAGGTTCCGATATTGAGCCGAATCCCTTTAATAGGGAAGATTTTTAAGACGGAATATAAACAGCAAACAGAGA
This sequence comes from Bacillota bacterium, assembly GCA_023415835.1. Classification (GTDB taxonomy): domain Bacteria; phylum Bacillota; class UBA4882; order UBA8346; family UBA8346; genus JAAYHS01. The sequence continues at coordinate 4,118 of JAEZJK010000067.1, read as the reverse complement.
GCGAATTAATAATCACTCTCACTCCCCGCTGGAATACTTCAACTGATTCCCAGAAAAATCAAGAATTTTAAATTCTAAAAGGTAGATTTTAAGACTAGGGCTAAAAGGATGATAGGTGATGATGAAGCAGGTTAGGAGATGTGCCAAACGGATTATTATGGGAGGGGATTTATTTCGACCTTGGTGTGCTATACTTTAAACTAAGTATGTACTCTGATGCTGCTAATGCTTGGGCCGCGGGTTTACGCCTGAATCCGAACGATACTGATTTATTAATAAATATGGGAGCATACTGCTGGATGATTGGAAATAAGGAACAAGCCTCGAAGCTTTATGAAAGAGCATTAACCTTTAATCTCAGCCTTGAAAACGCCAGGGACAATTTAAAAAAATATCTGAAAATATTAAAATAGAAGCGATGGTTGATGGGAAAAATCCATTGAACTAAAAAAAACATGCAAATTGTGATGAAACTTTTCATTGACACTGCCACTAAATGGTGCTAATATAATAAAGTGTCTGATTCGAGGCGGGCGCTACTATTTTTGGAAAAGACGGAGGATAGTGTGACGCAGCAGGCCAGTCAGATTATTAAAGATAGTAAAGATAAGATAATTGGCTTAAAACAGACATTGAGGGCAATTCAACAGGACAAGATCGTTCAGGTCTTTCTTGCGAGCGACATTGAAGATCATATTATCCGTAAAATTAATGATTCATGTCAAGAGAATAATATCCCGATAATTGCTCTCAACATGACTCAAAAAGAATTAGGAAAGCTTTGTCGGATTGAAGTTGGGGCTTCAGTAGTCGCGATTACAAAATGAGTTTTTTTAGGAACTAGAAGGAGGTGGATCATTTGCCGACAATAAATCAGCTGGTTAAAAAGGGTCGGGAAACGGCATCCAAAAAAAGTACCGCTCCGGCGTTGGGTTGGACTTATAACGTCAACAAAGAACAAATGATAAAAACTGACGGTAGCCCTCAAAAAAGAGGCGTTTGCACCCGTGTGTCGACCGTAACCCCTAAAAAACCCAATTCAGCATTACGGAAAGTAGCTAGGGTTCGTTTGACCAACCGCATGGAAGTCACCGCCTATATTCCGGGTGAAGGCCATAATCTTCAAGAACACTCCGTTGTTTTAATTAGGGGTGGCAGGGTCAAAGACCTTCCTGGAGTACGTTATCATATTGTCAGAGGTGTCTTGGATACGGCTGGAGTTCAAAATCGTAAACAAGGCCGCTCTAAATACGGAGCGAAAATTCCTAAAGCAGCCGCAACCAAGAAGAAGTAATGAACGGAGGTAAATAACGTGCCGCGTCGTGGTTCAATTAGTAAAAAAGAAACACTAGCTGATCCTATTTACGGGAGCCAGCAAGTTACCCAATTCATCAATCGGATTATGCTTGACGGCAAAAAAGGTGTGGCTGAGGGTATTTTCTATAATGCCATGGAAATAATTGCTGAAAAAGCTGGTAAAGATCCGTTGGAAGTTTTCCAAACCGCAATCAAGAATGTAATGCCTATTTTAGAGGTTAAACCTCGCCGGGTCGGTGGCGCAACCTATCAAGTCCCGGTTGAAGTCAGGGCAGATCGCCGTTTGGCGCTTGGCATTAGATGGATTGTTACTAACGCTCGGAATCGTGGCGATTTCCGGACGATGCAAGAAAAATTAGCTGCCGAATTAATTGATGCCTCTCAGGGGGTTGGCGCTTCCATTAAAAAGAGGGAAGACACCCATAAAATGGCCGAGGCAAATAAAGCTTTTGCTCATTATCGTTGGTAATTGGCTGTTTTTTTAGGCCACAACCCAAATGATAGGATGGGTTAGTTGTTAAGCGTCTAGGGTTTTGTGGAGGGAAATTAAATTGTCGCGAAAATTCGATTTAAATAAAGTTAGAAACATTGGAATTATGGCTCATATTGATGCCGGTAAAACCACAACTACCGAGCGGATTTTATTTTATACCGGTAAGGTTCATCGGATGGGCGAAGTCCATGACGGGGCAGCCACCATGGACTGGATGATTCAAGAACAGGAACGGGGCATCACGATTACTTCTGCTGCTACCACATGCGAATGGCGGAATCATCAAATTAATATTATTGATACGCCCGGACACGTGGACTTCACTGTTGAAGTAGAACGTTCACTTCGGGTACTAGATGGCGCAGTTGCGGTTTTTTGTTCGGTGGGAGGAGTAGAACCCCAGTCGGAAACCGTTTGGCGTCAAGCGGATAAGTATGGTGTACCCCGGATCGCCTTTGTTAACAAAATGGATCGAGTGGGAGCGGATTTTTTCCGCGGCATGGACATGATGCGCTCTCGATTGGGTGCCAATCCGGTTGCGATTCAAATCCCAATCGGTTCCGAAGATACTTTTTCCGGAATTATCGATTTAGTAACTGAAAAAGCTTTTATTTATACTGATGATCTTGGGACTCATACCGAAGCGAAAGAAATCCCAGCCGATCTAGCGGAATTAGTTAATGAATATCGCGGTAAAATGCTTGAAGCATTAGCTGAATTCGACGATGAATTGATGGTTAAGTATCTGGAAGGTGAAACTATACCGGCTGAAGAAATAAGCGCCGCAATCCGTAAAGGGACTTTATCAGCCAAGATAACCCCGGTATTGTGCGGGTCATCTTTTAAGAACAAGGGAGTCCAGTTGCTGCTGGATGCGGTAGTTAATTACTTACCTTCTCCTTTGGATGTACCGCCGGTAACCGGGACACTCCCCGGCCAAGAGGGGGAAATTATTAGGAACTTTTCTGATGACGAGCCTTTTTCGGCTTTGGCATTTAAAATCATGGCTGATCCTTATGTGGGTAAATTGGCGTTTTTCCGAGTTTATTCGGGAACATTAAAAAGTGGCTCATATATTTTAAACTCAACTAAAAATAAACGCGAACGAATCGGAAGGATCCTTCGGATGCATGCTAATCATCGCGAGGACATCGATGAAGTTACAACCGGGGATATCGCTGCTGTGGTTGGACTCAAAGACACAACAACTGGTGATACTTTGTGCGATGAAAAGAATCCGATTATCCTAGAGTCGATGGAATTCCCGGAACCGGTAATCGATATTGCGATTGAGCCTAAAACTAAGGCGGATCAAGATAAGTTGGGGTTGTCCCTTGCTCGGTTGGCGGAAGAAGATCCTACTTTCCGGGTGCACACTGATCAAGAAACCGGTCAAACAATCATCTCCGGTATGGGTGAACTCCATTTGGAAATCATTGTCGATCGTTTATTGCGTGAGTTTAAAGTCGAAGCCAATGTCGGTAAACCGCAAGTTGCCTATCGTGAAACCATTCGACAAACTGTTAAAAGCGAAGGTAAATTTGTACGGCAGTCCGGAGGGCGCGGCCAATATGGCCATGTTTGGCTTGAACTCGAACCTTTGGAGCCGGGAGCCGGTTTTCAATTTGAAAATAAAATTGTCGGAGGCGTTGTGCCGCGCGAATACATTGCCCCAGTGGAAGCGGGAGTTAAAGACGCAATGCTTTCCGGTGTATTAGCCGGATATCCGATGGTTGACATCAAAGTTACCATATTTGATGGTTCTTACCACGAAGTTGACTCTTCGGAAATGGCTTTCAAAATTGCCGGTTCAATGGGTTTTAAAGAAGGGGCTCAAAAAGCTAAACCTGTTCTTTTAGAACCGGTCATGAAAGTTGAAATTACTACCCCTGAAGAATATATGGGAGATATTATGGGTGATTTTAACTCCCGGCGGGGCCGGATCGAGGGCATGGAGAACCGCCCCGGCGCTCAAGTTATCAGAGGGCATGTACCTCTTTCTGAAATGTTTGGTTATGCAACGGCAATACGTTCTGCTTCGCAAGGGCGCGCCGTTTACTCGATGCATTTTTCACATTATGACGAAGTGCCGAGAAACATCGCTGAAACCATTATTCAAAAAAGCTAACCGCTTAATTAAATAAACTGGTAAACTAAGATTTGATAAGGAGGAACGATAGTTATGGCTAAGCAAAAATTTGAACGGACCAAACCGCATGTAAACATAGGGACGATCGGGCATGTTGACCATGGAAAGACAACCACCACTGCAGCGATCACCTTGGTGTTATCCAAAGCGGGTCAGGCC
>JAEZJK010000005.1 GCA_023415835.1 Bacillota bacterium | reverse complement strand
CATATTGCCAAGCCGAGCAGCTTTTTTGTATAGTTAATGATGTTCGAGGGAGTTTAAGGCTTGTCTTAGAAAATCCGGCAACGAATACGAAGCTGATTTTTATAGATAGTTTTTCAGGCGGAATTGTGATTGATCAGGTAACGATGCCGCGAAGTTATCAAGAAACATTGAGTGTACGCTTCATTGAAGTGACTAACCCGGCTGGAACAATCGTGACACCCATTAACCGCAAGCTCGGTTCTACAACTATCAATACAATTATAGCTCGCCAGCCGGGAGGCGGCGTTGTGTCCAATGGTATACACCTTTCAAACCATCCCACGGGAGAGTTCCAACTAAGTTTTCGCGGACAGATCATCGTACCGCCGGGACGTAATATTTTAGTGGCAGTTAATACTACTTCGGAAAATATAGGGATATTGAGCACTACTCTTACCTGGTTTGAGTTATGATGCCGTTAGCCTTTAAAAACATTTTGATGAAAGAAGAACTATGTTGTGGTTTTTTAAGCTGCCTCTTTTGAGGTTGCTTTTTTTGTGCCGTTGATTACCATGTCACCAGCGACAGACGTTAATCCGATACCCACCAATAAATGGCAGGCCCTCTTCTCTTTGATTCCGTAAATGCTTCTTCCCCAACCAGCTTTAGTTTACCCGAAATCATGTTCTCCAAGAATAAGACCCGAACACTTCTGTCCCCACGAGGCGGACACATGAAATTTATACAAGAGCGCCGGCGACTTTGAAATACCACATAAGCCCATCAATGTCATCCAGCGCAAGAATTCCCTCAACAAAACCGTATCTTGAGTATTATTCAAACTGAATAAAATAATGAAAAAATCATACCTTAATAGCATCTATTAATGGCATTAATGATTTTTACCATGTTAGGGGAGGGTTCCACTTAAATAGGCACCAAGTTAAGCCACTTTACCCTTAGCACTAGAGTGCTTTCTCATATAAGGAGCTGCTGAGAGCTATGAATAATATGATTGATTTATTAGTTATTGGTGCCGGACCAGCAGGGCTTATGACTGCAAAAACTGCAGCTGAATTGGGATTGAAAGTTATCCTGATTGAAAAAAATAAAAACTACAAACAATGTGTACGTCGGGCATGTTCTGCCCAATTTATTCTCGATGATGGATACGAAAACGAATTCATCAAAATAGATGATGGAAAAATAATTTTTACCAAGAATAAGTTTGAGGTCAAGTATTCCGGAGCCTTAGTTGAGGTTACTAATAAATATTATTACTCCCCAAAAGGGCATCGAATCCATTTCGCCCATCCGGACCAAAGGCCATTTGCTCTAAAATTTGATAAACGAAAACTGCTTGATGATTTATGTAAAGAATGCGAAGCCTTAGGCGTGGACGTTAGAATGTCAACTGTGGCATCCGGAGGATCGGATCTGGGTGACCATGTAAGTATAAATCTGAAAGATGCGAATAATCACTATACTGCAAATACAAAGAAAGTTGTCATTGCCGAGGGTGCGAATGCGAATTTAACCGGAATCTTCGGCCTCAATAAAGACAGGGTTCTATTTGCCACAGCTCACGTCTTAAAATATATCCTTGCAGGAGTATCCGGAATCCAACCCAACAGTTGGAACCTTTTCTACGGAAAAGCATATTATTCCAATTCGCCGGTAATTATCGGACCAAGTTTATATGGTAACGACACTTTCGAATTGACCATTTCAGGGAGTGCGACGTTAAGACCGGAATCAATTTATGAAAATATGACCAAAAAAAGTCCGCTTAAAGACCGCTTTGCCAATGTCAAATTAATCGATAAACAAGGATGTGGCGTTAAGGCTTTCTCATCACTCAAGGTGCCATATAGCGGTAATGTGATTACAATAGGCGATAGTGCCGCCTTTGTTGAAGTTGAAGTACAAGGAGCCTTAATCTGTGGCTATCAGGCAGCAAAGGCAATCAATGAGGAAATTCAAGGAAATAATGGTTTTGAACATTATACACGTTGGTGGAACGAATCCTTTGAATTTAATCGTGACGATTACCTGCTGGTATCTCAAGGTTATGCGCTGGTTCCCACCTATTCCGATGATGAACTGGACTATCTTTTTGCCCTGGTTGAAGGAAAAACATTAGAAGGCACCTACAGTCAATATAAAACTCCCAAACTTATTTGGGATTCCATTTTAGCTAACAAGGCTCAAATTCAAAGGGAAAGGCCCCTTATCTATGAAAAAATTGAAAAAATGAATAATATGACCTTAACAGCTACGTTTAATAATTGAGTTGTAAGGAGTTAGCTAATTTGCAAAATATATTCGATTTGTCTATAGTGGGCGCTGAACCTGCAGGGCTGATGACTGCCAAAACTGCGGCAGAATTAGGCCTATAGGTAATAGTCATTGAAATGAAACAAGATATCAAAAAGGTTAAGTGCGCCTGTTCGGCTCAATTCGTTATGGACGAAGGGTATAATCAAATGGCCTTCCTGTACTTGAGGATAAACGAAGGTTTTGTCATAGAACTTAAAAACCGAAAAGCGCCTTTTTTCCTTAATAAGTAGGTAGACTAAAAAAATATCCCAATAAAAGGTGGAGTCCGATGAAAGATCGATTTACTCCCGGCCTTAGCGCTCCAAATATATTTTCTCATAGTAAAGTATCTTGGCCTCACCGATAAGACTTACTTAGAATACGGCAAGATATTAATATGCGAGAGACAGCGCCACCGGTCAGTACGGGATTGTTCAATGAGACTTATAGTGACCGCAAATTGCCGTGCTCCGCTTTTTCCATTAAGTATATGATTTATGTTAATGTGTTGGTTTTGGGCATTAACTAATCATCTTTTGTAATTTAAGCCGCTTTCCTAAATTCAGTCTAGACAATCCCTACGACTACTTGAGCGATATTTACTGCGTGCCCATCAATACGCAAAAATCCTTCAATCAGATCCAAATGTACAGCGCTGGTGGTAATGGTTTTTTGATTACCGCCTTGCATCCGTTCAAAATGATTATAACGAAGTTCCTTCTCCAGACGCAAGATTTTGGGGTGTTCTTTAATAACCTGCATTGCCAATGTTTGATCGCTATTCTCGAACGCCTTAAGGGCTAAATCAAATTGTTCTCGAACCAAGACAAACATTGCCTCCAACTCCTCCAGCCCTTTCGATGAAAAAGCTATTCCCTGGTTTCGGATCTTATGGGCATTTTTAACGATATTACTCATGATATCGCCGATATGTTCCAAATCATTGGCCACATAAAGAATTTGAATGCTACGTTGCATTAAATCGTCTGAAATCCGATTATTACCAAGACTTGTTACATAACAGCTGATCTTTTTATAGAGCGCGTCAACTGTCGGCTCAACTTGATTGATCCGGTCCAATATCGGAACATCATTATCACGTAATACGGGAATTGTATTCGCCAACATCTCTTCATTAACGATTCTCGCCATTTCCAACGTTTGCATCCGTGCATGATCAATAGCCAATTCTGGGATTTCTAATAGATTTTCATCCAAATAAAGCGCATCATTTACGTCCGTAGTTTTATTGGGCATAAAGTATTCCATTAACTCGGCTGACAATTTGGTAAAAGGCAAAAAGCCCAGGGCCATGATGAAAGAGAACAAGGTATGGGAATTAGCAATCTGACGAGTTAAATCAGATGAACTTAACATTACAATCTCCGTCAATGGTTTATAGAATGGTAAAAACAATAAACCATTAATTAACTTAAAGCCAAAGTTTGCCACAGCCGCCCGTTTGGCATCAACTCCAGGCGCTCCAATACTGGAGATGACTCCAGTTACAGTACCGCCCAAATGAGCCCCTAAAACAAAAGGAATGACGGCGAATGGACCTATTAACCCGTGTGCGGCTAAAGACATCAATAAAGCTAAAAAAGCCGGACTGGACTGAATGATTGCCGTAGTCACCAATGCCATCAAAAACTCCAGTACCGGATAATGTTCAAGGTTAATCAACGCCTTCACTACCAGTGGATAATCTTTGACCGGGGCAGTAGCTGAAGACATCACAAATATCCCGTAAAATAAAAGTCCAAATCCCAAGACCGTCTGGCCGATGCTACGTAAACCGGAACGTTTGGAAAACATATAAAGGACCATACCGGTAAATATTAAAGCCAAAGCCAATCCGGTACTTTTAAAAGCAATTAGTTGGGTGGTCATTGAAGCCCCGATCGCCGATCCTAAAAACACCCCCAATGCTTGGGATAAAGTCATAAGGTTAGCGCTGACGAAACCTACTACCAATGCAGAAGTAGCACTGCTGCTTTGCAGTCCGATAGTCACCAAAGCGCCAACTAACAACCCTAATAGCGGGTTGTTAGTCAAAGTTCTAATGAATTGTTTTATACGATGGGCGGCGACTTTTTGCAAACCCTCTGAACAAAGTTGCATACCATAAATGAAAAACCCCAAACCACCTGCTAAACCCAACAAAGATGTCAATGCATTCATCTTCGGCTCCCGTTTTCAAAAATTCTTCCGCATCAAAGGCCATACCCACTATTTATTTAAAAGGGTGTCGCTCGCCGGTATCGGTAAAAATGACCATCTCCGCTATATTGACAATATGATCACCGATTCTCTCCAAATATCTCGCAGCTAATAATAGGCTACTAGCCTGGTCGACATATTCAGCATTTTTTTTCATATAGCCTGTTAATTCTTCAAGTAATATTACAAATAATTGATCAACCGCATCATCGTCTTGATCCATTTGTCGGGCTAATGTAATGTTTTTTTCAATATATGCTTTCATACTCTTTTGCATCATCCCCCGAACCAGTTCGGCCATATGGGGCAAAACAACTAATGGCTTAAAAAAAGGAATCCTTTTTTTAAAACCAATTGTTAATTCGGCGATGTCACAGGCGTAGTCATTGATTCTTTCCAGTTCACGGCCAATCCTCATAGCTGCCGCTAAAAATCGCAAGTCCCGAGCCATTGGCTGTTGTAAGGAGATCAACTCAAGCGACTCCATTTCCAGAGATTCTTCCATGGCATCGACAGCTTCATCGCCGTCGATTACCTCTTTAGCTTTAACAGCATCTTGGGTAATAAATGAATTCATTGCCTCACTCAAATACTTACTCACTAATTCGTTCATGGTAAGTAAGCGATTTCCGATTTCAATCAATGCCCGATCATAAGCATTTAAGCGTATAGCCATTTAAGCTCTCCAAAAAATAATTATTATCTATATAAATTGAAATAAATTTTGTTGATGCTTTTCCATCCTTAAACCATGGATGGAAAAGAGCAAATTACAGTGTTTATTTCAATTTATGGATTAAGGTAAATATGTTGCAATAATCCAGGCGGTCAAAAAACTTATTGCAACATATATAATTTATCAGAGTACTTGGGTTACACTGATTAATTTTAAATAGGACGCAACTAAATCATTGGAAATCATTCCGGTCTGGAAAAATTGAGTATTAGCCGTTCCGCAGGCCATTCCCAACTTAATGGTTTCCATCAGATTAAGCCCTCGTTTTAGGCCCACTGCGCATCCGGCTATAAAAGCGTCTCCCGAACCAACTGTATTCACAACTTGAACTGGGGGCGAATTAAAATGATAAACTCCATCTTCCAAAGCAACCAAACATCCATCTTTCCCTAATGTTAAACAAGGTAAATAAATTCCGGCCTTCTTAAAATTTAAAACAGCCTGGGCTTGGTCTTTTATGGTTTTTAACTCAAGACCAGTTAAATCCATCAATT
>JAEZJK010000004.1 GCA_023415835.1 Bacillota bacterium | reverse complement strand
CATATTGCCAAGCCGAGCAGCTTTTTTGTATAGTTAATGATGTTCGAGGGAGTTTAAGGCTTGTCTTAGAAAATCCGGCAACGAATACGAAGCTGATTTTTATAGATAGTTTTTCAGGCGGAATTGTTATTGATCAGGTAACAATGCCGCGTAGTTATCAAGAAACATTGAGTGTACGCTTCATTGAAGTGACTAACCCGGCTGGAACAATCGTGACACCCATTAACCGCAAGCTCGGTTCTACAACTATCAGTACAATTATAGCTCGCCAGCCGGGAGGCGGCGTTGTGTCAAATGGTTTACACCTTTCAAACCATCCCACGGGAGAGTTCCAACTAAGTTTTCGCGGACAGATCATTGTCCCACCGGGGCATAATATTTTAGTCGCCGTTAATACTAGTTCAGAAAATATAGGGATATTGAGCACTACTCTTACCTGGTTTGAGTTGTGATGCCGTTAGCTCTTAAAACATTTTGATGACGGGTGAGCTATGATGTGGTTTTTTAAGCTGCCTCTTTTGAGGTTGCTTTTTTTGTATCGTTGATTACTATGGCACCATTGATAGGCGTTATATAAAAAACATTAAGTAAAAAGCCCTTGCAGTAACTCCGTAAGGGCTTTTCAGTTTCAGTTGTCAACTTCTATTAGGTCTCTCAAACATACGATGCGTAAAATTTTCAATATCCTCTGGTGTTAACATTTAAGTTCAGTCTAGACAATCCCTACGACTACTTGTGCGATATTTACCGCGTGCCCATCAATACGCAAAAATCCTTCAACCAAATCCAAATGCACAGCGCTGGTGGTAATGGTTTTTTGATTTCCGCCTTGCATCCGTTCAAAATGATTATAACGAAGTTCCTTCTCCAGACGTAAGATTTTGGGGTGTTCTTTAATAACCTGCATTGCCAATGTTTGATCGCTATTCTCGAACGCCTTAAGAGCTAAATCAAATTGTTCTCGAACCAAGACAAACATTGCCTCCAACTCCTCCAGCCCTTTCGATGAAAAAGCTATTCCCTGGTTTCGGATCTTATGGGCATTTTTTACGATATTATTCATAATATCGCCGATATGCTCCAAATCATTGGCCACATAAAGAATTTGAATGCTTTGTTGCATTAAATCGTCTGAAATCCGATTATTGCCAAGACTTGTTACATAACAGCTGATCTTTTTATAGAGCGCGTCAACCGTCGGCTCAACCTGATTGATCCGGTCCAATATCGGATCATCATTATCACGTAATACGGGAATTGTATTGGCCAACATCTCTTCATTAACAATTCTCGCCATTTCCAGCGTTTGCAACCGTGCATGATCGATAGCCAATTCCGGGATTTCTAATAGATTTTCATCCAAATAAAGCGCATCATTTAAATCCGGAGTTTTATTAGGCATAAAGTATTTCATTAACTCGGCTGAAAATTTGGTAAAAGGCAAAAAGCCCAGGGCCATGACGAAAGAGAACAAGGTATGCGAATTAGCAATCTGACGATTTAAATCAGAGGAACTTAATATTACAATCTCCGTCAATGGTTTATAGAATGGTAAAAACAATAAACCATTAATTAACTTAAAGCCAAAGTTTGCCACAGCCGCCCGTTTGGCATCGACTCCAGGCGCGCCAATACTGGAGATGACTCCAGTTACAGTTCCACCCAGATGAGCCCCTAAAACAAAAGGAATAACGGCGAATGGACCTATTAACTCGTGTGCGGCTAAAGACATCAATAAAGCTAAAAAAGCCGGACTGGACTGAATGATTGCTGTAATCACCAATGCCATCAAAAACTCCAGTACCGGATAATGTTCAAGGTTAATCAACGCCTTTACTACGAGTGGATAATCTTTGACCGGGGCCGTAGCTGAAGACATCACAAATATCCCGTAAAATAAAAGGCCAAATCCCAAGACCGTCTGGCCAATACTACGCAAACCGGAACGTTTGGAAAACATATAAAGGACCATACCGGTAAATATTAAAGCCAAAGCCAATCCGGTACTTTTAAAAGCAATTAGTTGGACGGTCAATGAAGCCCCGATCGCCGATCCTAAAAGTACCCCCAATGCTTGAGATAAAGTCATAAGGTTAGCGCTGACAAAACCCACTACCAATGCAGAAGTAGCACTGCTGCTTTGCAGTCCGATAGTCACCAAAGCACCGACTAATAACCCTAATAGCGGGTTGTTAGTCAAAGTATTAATTAATTGTTTTATACGATGGGCGGCGACTTTTTGCAAACCCTCCGAACAAAGTTGCATACCATAAATGAAAAACCCCAAACCCCCTGCTAAACCCAACAAAGATGTCAATGCATTCATTTTCGGCTCCAGTTTTTTAGTAATTCTTTCGTACCAAATACCATACCCACTATTTATTTAAAAGGGTGGCGCTCGCCGGTATCGGTAAAAATGACCATCTCCGCAATATTGACAATATGATCACCGATTCTCTCCAAATATCTCGCAGCTAATAATAGGCTACTAGCCTGGTCGACATATTCAGCGTTTTTTTTCATATAGCCTGTTAATTCTTCAAGTAATATTACAAATAATTGATCAACCGCATCATC
>JAEZJK010000001.1 GCA_023415835.1 Bacillota bacterium | reverse complement strand
TGGTAATGACGATGACCGGCGGCGGTCCGAACTTCGCCACCGATATGATGGGGACCTATGTTTACCGCACCGCATTTTCCAGCGAGTCGGGCATCCCCAGGATGAGTTACGCCTCCGCGGCCGGTTTGATCTTTGGGTTCTCTCTGGTGGTAGTGGCGATTCTTCAATCCGGAATTACCAAAAAAATTAAAGATATTCGCCAGGGTCAGGGAATTTAATGGAAAAGAGGGCTTGAAGATGTTCAAACGTTTAGTAGTACATCGCAATTTACTTTCGCATGCCGTGTTATTACCGTTGGGCCTTTTATGGGTATATCCTTTCATCTGGATGTTGTCCGCTTCATTTAAAAACGTTCGGGAATTGTTCGACATTAATAATGTCTGGAAGTTAATACCTTCTACCTGGCAGTTTGATAACTATGTCCGTGCCTGGACTGAGGCGAATTTTTCCGGTTATTTTTTGAACACAGTGATTGTTACCGTAAGTACGGTGTTATTGGTTTTGATCATTACGTCGACCTGCGGTTACGTTCTAGGTAGATATAATTTTCCAGGGAAAAAGGTATTAATGGCTTTGATCATTGCGACGATTTTTATACCATCAGGTTATACGATTATTCCAATCTTTGATCTGATGAAACGGCTCGGTTTGTTGAATACCTTGATGTCGGTGATTTTAACAGAGACCGGCGGCGGACACGTGCTTTATATCTTATTGTTCACCGGGTTCTTCGCCGGGTTACCGCCGGAACTTGAGGAAAGCGCCCGAATCGACGGGGCTACCTTCAATCAAATTTTTTGGAAGATCATGCTCCCGCTGAGTACGCCGATCATCGCTACAGTTGCTATTTTTCAGTTTATGGCTTCTTGGAACGCTTTCTTTAACCCGTTGGTCTTTACTTTGGGACGTCCGGAGCTACGGACTTTGGGGGTTGGGATGTTCGCCTTTACCGGCGAGTATACCTTCGATTGGACCGGGGCCACCGCCGCCGCTTCAATTTCGTTAATACCCGTTATCATCATTTTCATCTGCTTTCAACGGCATTTTATCAATAATGTTGCTGGAGCTATTAAAGGATGATTCCTTAACCGCTAAATCGAGGGGGTGAAATAGGAAAAACAAAGGTCGGCTTGTTGATTTAAAAATAGGAAGGGAGAGATTTATGTGTTGAAACGTAAAACAATTGCTTTTCTATTGATTGGTATTTTGGTAGTGGCGATGCTCTCGACAACTTTGGCAGCGCCCAAAGTTAAAATCGTCATCTGGACCTGGTCACAGGAACAAACCAAGTTCTTTGAGGAAATGGAAGCCAAGATGGAAGCGAAGTACCCGGAGATCGACGTTCAGTACACCAAGATCGTCCAAGCTCAATACCGGAACAGTTTACCGCTGGCATTCCGCGGCGACAACGCTCCGGATATCTTTTTTGAATCTAACGTTCCAGCGGATTTGGTGAATCTTGGATTTGCAAGGCCTTTGGATGATTTAATGACTAAAAGCTTTCTTAAAAATTTTCCGGAAGAGTATTTTTATGAAGGGGTATGTCGGATAGACGGTAAAATCTATGCACTCCCACAATCGAATTATAAAATTGCCCGTCCAATCTATCTTTAACTACAACAAAGATGTAATGAAGAAAGCAGGCCTTAACCCGAATAAACCTCCTAAAACCTGGAGCGAACTTCGAGCTATGTCTAAGCAGGTTACCCTTGCTGGAAAAGGCGAATATTACGGTCTCGCTATGGTCGGTAAACCAGCACATGACGTAAACCGAGTATTGTATCCTTTAGCTTCCAGTATGGGAATTTCCGATATGTATTTCGATTGGAAAACCGGTCGGTTTGGTAGTGATGACCCTCGTTGGATTGAATTATTTGAATTCGTGAAGAGCATGAAGGATGATGGAAGCTTTTTCCCAGGATTTGCATCTATGGATAAGACATTGGCCAGGACTTATTTTGCACAGAATAAAGCCGCTTTTTTCATGGATGGTTTATGGATGCCCTCTACCTTCAAATCCATGGGCTATTCCAATTTGAATTACGGAGTGGCTGGGCCGCCCGTTCCTGATAAAGGGAGGAAGGGATATTGGTATGTAGTTCCCACCGGTGTTCCGATGTGGTATATGTCCTCCCAGACCAAATATCCGAAAGAAGCCTGGAAAGTAATGTCTTTCTTTTATACCGAGGAGTATCAAAGGGAATTCGTGGCCGGAGACTTCGGATATTCACCGCTTAAGAACTTTAACAATGAGAAATATGTCGCTGATCCGCATCTGAAAGACATTATCAAAATGGCTCCGGATATTTCCCGCTTAGGTGTAATCCCAGCGATCCGTAATCCGAAGGCCGGTTTTATCACGATTTTCAATACTGTAAATACCATTCACCCGACCATTTGGGAATTAATGACTTCAGCCTTAATGGGTGAAGCGGATTTCAAAACTGGTATCACCGAGTTAAACCAAAAACTAAACGATGCATTAGAAAAACAGATCAAGGACGCTCAGAATAATGGAGTTAAGATTAGTATCGATGACTTTATCTTTAAGAACTGGGATCCGATGAAGGATTATACCATTGATATGTATGGCGCCAGTAAATAATTGGTCCTTTGGTTCAGAAATTAAATTTTTAGGATAACCAAAAGAGGGGCTGTCAATTTGACAGCCCCTCTTTTGGTATGGATAGGATAAGATAGATTAAAAGTTTTTTAACTCCTGTAAGAGTTGGAGTTTTTTCTTATTTAGCTTCTGCTCCTCTTGGCTGATATTGAGCAGTTCATTAATGATTTCGGTCCTTCGGTCCGTTTGGGTTTTTGGGGTGTCGACGGATTTAAAATTGGAACTGGCGGCGACGGTAGAAAACCCGCTCAGTGTTTCGGCAACTGTATCTCCAATTAAAACCTGATTTTGATAGACCATAACAATTTTCTTCAGTTCTGCCTGGCGTCCCCGTTCGGACTCCATGAAGAGCGGTTTGAGATAAAGAATTTTGCCGTCGATGGGGATAATCAATAAGTTGCCCCAAATCACGTTGGATTGTTGTTGGTTCCATAAGGTGACCAGTTGAGAAATGGTTTCATCCTGATTAATACGGCTATCGATCTGTTCCGGACCATAAATGTTTTGGTCTTTGGGGAGGGTATATAAGATTAACTCCCCATAGTTAGACTGATCGCACCGGGCTACCAGCCAGGAAATTAGGTTCTGCTTGTTTCTGGGTGTGAAGGGTTGCATCATTACAAATTCTGCGTTCTTGGCTTCAGGGAGCCTTAAGGTCACATAGTACGGTTCAAATAATTTACCTTGTTCGACTTCCGGAATATTCCAATAATCCTCTTTCTCATAGAAAGTCCGGGGGTTAGCCATATGGTATTGTAAGAGCAGTTCCCGTTGAATAGTCAATAGGCCTTCGGGATATCGGAAATGGCTCCTGATATCCGGGTCAATTTGATTGAGGGTTTTGAAAAGGCCGGGAAAGACTTTTTGCCAAACCTGGACTATTGGATCGGAGGGATCGGCCACATAGAAGTTAACGGTGCCATTATAGGCATCAATTACCGTTTTAACAGAGTTCCGGACATAATTAAGGCCGGTTTGGTAAGGCCTGGAATAGGGATAGCTGGAGCTGGTGGTATAAGCGTCGATAATCCAGTAAAGTTTTCCAGCGGAGACCACCAGATAAGGATCATCATCGAAACTTAAAAAAGGCGCAAGTTTTTTGACCCTGGTTTTAATATTTCGATAAAGCAAGATGCTGCTCTCCGGTGTCAATTGTGGCGAAAGCAAAAAATTGGTTTCTTGGTATTTAAGGGCCATTAACATTTTGACAAAGAAAGAATCGAGGCGTATCCCGGGAACCCCTTTGTATGACGCGGTTATGTTTTGATCCCCCTGGGCGTAATCGAACTCGCTGTTTTTAGAATTAATAATTATATAGTTGTTGGTAGTTTCGCCAAAATAAATACTGGGATTGGAGACCTTAAGCCCGGGGAAACCGGGATCGGTTTTGGGAGGCAGGTCCCTGGCGATAAAGATGGGTTGCCCCTCATTGGAAAATTGATTGACCTGATTGGCGGCAACTCCATAACCATGGGTGTAGGTGAGATGCAGGTTAATCCAAGTCCGGGCTTGTTCCGGCAATCTGTCGTTCTGCAGTTCCCTAGCGGAGATCATCACCTGCCGCTGGCCGCTGGCGGAAGGATAACGGTCAATATCGATATCATTGAATTGATAGTAAGGCCGGATTGATTGGAGCTGATTGTATGAACTTAATAAAGGTTCGTAGTCCCAAAGCCTTAAATCAACCAGGGAAGGATTCTCAACCGATAAACGTTCGGTTGTGGTTTCGTTCGGAACGTAAGGCACTTCTTTGATTTTATCAAGGGCGTAAGCCTGCCGGGTGAAATCGATATGATGTTTTAAATATGGGGCTTCCAGTTCAAATTCGTTGGGAGAGACTTTGAAATTTTGAACCATACTCGGATAGAGGCCATTTAAAATAAAGGAACTGGCAATCCAGAGAATGACGCTGCCTAATAGAAGTTTGGTCCCGCGACGGAAGAGGCCCAGGATTAAGAGCCCGATTATCGCAACTATCAGCCAGGTTAACAAACTCAAAGCAAAGACCCGGGCATGTTCGGCTGTATAATTAATCCCCGTAATCCGGGAGGTTTCCTGAAACATCAAACCGTACTTCCCAAGATGGTAACCCCATATTTTTGCTGCGAAAAAGATGATTGTCAGTAGGGTAAGATGAACTTTGGCAGGAACGGAAAACTCTATGGAATTCCCTTGTTTCCAGAGCGCTTTAGCTAAAAAATAAACCAGGCCGGTACCGGCGAGCCCGAAAAATGCGACTAGTTGAAAGAGGTTGTTTAGTTGTTTATAAAAAGGGTAGGAAAATAAATAATATCCGACATCCTGCTTGAAGATGGGATCTACCGTGCCGACCGTTATGCGGTGTAGAAATTGCTGAATTACTGTCCAGTCCAAGCTTAACCCGGAGCCAAGGATAAAAGCTAGAACCGCCGCTACGGCAATTCCAGGTATCAAGGCCGCTTCCTTAGGGATCTCTGGCCTCAAAGCATTAACTACATACACCCGGTTAAAGGCCTGCATGGCGATTAACAGGTTTATCGAGAAAAAGCCGAAGATTAATAAGACGATCAATGCTTTAGCAAGAGGGCCGGTGATTAGGCTGACCCAAAAGACTGCAGTGAAGCCGGTGGTTTGAAACCAGAGCCAATCGATATATTTTCCGGAGACGCCTAATATGATAAAAAAGACAATAACAGCTGCTCCCAATAAAATTCGGGACAATCGATCCATTCAAAATCACTCCTTTGATATTAAACTACTTAATTCTCGATTAGAACAAAAAAACCTCTTCCGGAAGGAAGTTGGAAAGTGGTGGCGAAAGATAAACGGTTAGTTTTATATAAATTTTGGATCTCCAAAACAGTGTTTTCAGCTGCGAGGACGGGCACCGCTTCGTTGAGCGCGGGCACGACAGGCTAAGCTAAGTAGTCGTCCACGTCAATTTCCAATTGACCCACCTGAAAATATGAAAATGGGATTGACGCGGATCGACAAGCATCGTTAGCATTTTCTAGATAGTCGTCCACGTCAATATCCAATTGACCCACGTGAAAATATGAAAATGGGATTGACATGGATCGACAAGCATCGGTAGCATTTTCTAGATAGAAAGGGAATGATTATGGGCAATTTCGCTGAATTATTAAAATATCAATGGAATAAAGAACGGTTCTTATGTGTCGGGCTGGATTCGGACTTTAAAAAAATCCCCGAGGGGCTGCAAAAATTACCGGTCGCCGAAGCCCTGTTTCAGTTTAACCGGGCAATAGTAGAAGCTACAGCAGATCACTGCTGCGCTTTCAAGCCAAATAGCGCTTTTTACGAAGGCTATGGTTTAGCGGGTATGGAGGCGTTAATCAAAACCAACAGTTTTATCAGGGAAAAGTATCCTGAACATCTGATCATTCTAGACGCAAAACGGGCCGATATTGGCAATACCAATCTCGGTTATGTCAAAGCCGCTTTTGATATTTTCCAGGCCCATGCGATTACGGTTCATCCCTATTTGGGGCGGGAGGCTTTACTCCCGTTTTTAGAGGATAAAGACCATGGGGTTTTTGTGCTTTGCCATACTTCAAACCCTGGAGCGGACGAGTTTCAGGAATTGAAAATTAACAATCAGGATTTATATAAAATTGTTGCGGCTAAGGTTAATCAGGAATGGAATCCCAATCAAAACTGCGGTTTGGTGATGGGTGCCACCTATCCGGAACAAATGGCGGAAGTCCGTAAATTAGCCGGGGAGTTGCCGTTTTTAATACCTGGGATCGGCGCTCAGGGCGGAGATTTGGAACGAACCGTGGTCAACGGTTTAAACCGAAATGGGAATGGGATTATTATTAATGCTTCCCGGAGTATTATTTACGCTTCCGCCGGCCTGGATTTCGCCAGGGCGGCTGAAAGGGAAGCGGTTATACTGAATGATTCAATCGCTAAAATAGTAAGAGAACAAAATACTTGAAAAAAGATTGATTTTCGGTAATAATTAATTATTATTCCAAATTCATGGGAAAAATTTATGGAGGCGCTTTTGACCGAAAAACACCTTGCTGAAAAGATACTAAACGTCCTGGGGCATATCGGGGAGGAAGAAAAGAGAGATCACTATTTTAGGCTGATCTCAATGTTGCTGGAGAAGGGCTATTTTCCAGGCTTGGCTGAGGTCCCGGTGGTTAAGTCTTCCATTAGCCATATCGACGGGGAGCGCGGTTTACTTACCTATCGCGGTTATCCGGTTGAAGAATTGGCTGAGAATTGCAGTTTTGAATCGGTTTGTTTCTTAATCCTGAACGGAGATTTGCCTTTGGAAGCCGAAGAACAGGAAATCCGTTCCGAATTGCTGGAGAACATCTATCTACCCGATGGCCTCGGTAAGGCTATAGCGAATTTTGACCGGGCTTTGCATCCGATGAATATGTTGAGCGCGGCGATTTTGCTTTTGGAAGCGAATGATAAAGGTTCTATCAATGTAGAGAACCATCGTGAAAACCTGGACCGATCCATTAAATTAATTGCCAAGTTCCCGACGATTATCGGAACTTTTTTGACCCAAGACCCCCAATTTAACCGAGGGAAGAAGTTCAGCTCCTTCGCCGAATACTGCCTGTTTTGTTTTAATCCAAAACTTGCTGAAAACCAGGATTACGTTAAAATGTTTGAAGAATCCCTGATCTTACACGTGGATCATACCATGAACAATAGCACTTTTTCAGCGAGGGCGGTCGGTTCTTCCCAAGCGGGGATTTATGCCCTAATCTCATCGGCGATTAACTCGCTTTCCGGCCCGCTTCACGGAGGCGCCAATGAAAGAGTAGTAAAGGCTTTAGAAAAGATCGGCTCTCCGGAGAAAGTGCCGGAGCACGTTGAGGATTCCTTAGATCATCATCAAAAAATAATGGGCATTGGCCATCGGATTTATAAAACATATGATCCGCGGGCCAAGTATTTAAAAGAGATAATTTTACCGAAAATTTTCGGCAACCGGGAAAAATTAGCCGCCGAGGATCCTAGTTTAGTGAGTCTTTATGAAACTGCGGTTAGGATGGAGGAATTCGTCCAAGCTAAATTAGGGAAGAAAAACCTCTATCCTAATGTTGATTTTTGGTCCGGCCTTTTTTATAAGGCTGTGGGTGTGCCGACCGAGTACTTTACGACGGTTTTCGCCATGGCTCGGGTGGCCGGTTGGACTGCTCACTGGATTGAACAACAGGATTCAGCGGGTAAAATTTACCGTCCGTTTCAGTTATACGTGGGATTTGACACCAGGCATGTACTTAAATAAACCCTAGAACTAATGGAAAGGATGCCTTAAAAATGCGTGTATTGTCGGGAATTCAACCCTCCGGTAACCTACATCTCGGGAATTACTTCGGGATGATGAAACGGATGGTTGAATATCAAAAAAACCATGAACTGTTTTGTTTTATCGTTAATTTCCATGCTTTAACATCGGTATTTGACGCCGCCAAACTGCGCCATCAAACCACCGAGGCGGTGGCCGATTTTCTCGCCTTGGGACTGGATCCCGGGAAATCGATCTTCTGGACCCAATCGGATGTGCCTGAAGTAACCGAGTTAACATGGTTTTTGAGTAATGTTACCGGAATGGGTTTACTGGAACGGAGCCATTCTTATAAAGATAAACTGGCTAAGGGAATCCCGGCCAGCCATGGGCTGTTCTCTTATCCGGTATTGATGGCCGCCGATATTTTGGGATACGGCGCCAATCTGGTCCCGGTGGGCAAAGACCAGAAACAACATGTGGAAATCGCCAGGGATATCGCAGCCCGTTTCAATAATACTTACGGGGATACCTTTGTACTGCCGGAACCGGATATTGAAGATGACTTGGCGACTATCCCCGGCCTGGATGGCCAGAAAATGTCGAAGTCTTACGGAAACACCATTGAAATCTTTATCGATGAAGCTTCCTTGAAACAAAAGATTATGACCTTGAAGACCGATTCGACACCCGTCAATGAACCGAAACCAATCGAGGGGAATATTTTATACTCGTTATACTCATTATTCCTAGACGGCCATGGCAAAGAGGGACTAAAAGACCGTTTCCTCACTCCGGGACTAAAGTACGGCGATGTCAAGAAGGAATTGTTCAATGCAATCTGGGAATATTTTGCCCCTTACCGGGAGAAACGGGCTCAAATCAGCAAAGATGACGTGGTTGAAGTTTTGAAAATAGGGGCCGGGAAAGCCCGGACCGTCATCACTGAATACTTGGATCGGGCTCGGCACAACGTGGGCGTTGATTATTACCGATAAAAATATTTCTTAAGGTGACACATTTGTTAAATGAACGTTTTTTAAAACTGGGCGTGAAGATTCCCGAGGTTTTGTTGCCGCAAAAGGGGATCGATCTTTTGAAATGGTCGGTGGTGGCCTGCGATCAGTATACCTCGGAACCGGATTATTGGGGGGAAGTCGCCCGGATAATAGGGGAAGCGCCTTCAACTTTAAATCTGGTCTTTCCCGAAGTATACTTAGGTAAAGGCGCTGAAGCTGAGCGAATTACCCGAATTCATCAGGAAATGCATCGTTATCTTGAACAAAAATTGGTCAATTCCTGTGGCGCCGGATTTGTTTATCTGGAGCGCCGGACTAGCCGTGCCAAATCCCGTAAGGGCCTAATTATGGCCGTGGATTTGGAATGCTACGATTACCACCGGGGAACGAAATCTTTAATTCGGGCTACTGAGGGTACGGTTCTGGAACGGATCCCGCCTCGGGTTAAAATCCGGGAGGGCGCTTTACTGGAGTTGCCCCATATTATGCTCCTTATCGATGATCCGGATTGCCGGGTAATAGAACCGTTAGCTGCTCAAACCGGTGAATTTGAGCGATTGTATGATACCGACTTGATGATGGACGGAGGGCACGTTCAAGGATATTTGGTTAAGGAAAGGCGAGTTTTGGAAGGGATTTACCAAGGCCTTGCCAGCCTGGCGGAGCCGGTCCGGTTTAACCAAAAATACAGCACCAATGGTGAACCGGAGCTTCTTTTTGCGGTGGGGGACGGTAACCACTCCCTGGCAACAGCCAAAGCTGTCTGGGAAAAAATTAAGCAGCAACCAGAAACGGATCTTAATAATCACCTCGCCCGCTATGCCCTGGTGGAAGTGGTAAACATTCATGACCCAGGACTCCAATTTGAACCAATCCATCGGGTGTTATTTAATGTCTCTTCCGGCGAACTGTTTGAGGGGATGAAGGCTTATTACGGCGAGGCGCAAGTCAGCTTTGAAAAACTGGCCGACTATCACGAAATGGAAGCTAAACTCAAAGCAGGACCCAGCCAAATAGGAAACCGGCACCGGATCGGGTTTGTTAACGCTGAAGGCTATGGAATCCTTACGGTCACTAACCCCAAATCCGAATTGGAGGTTGGGGCTTTGCAACTGTTTTTAGATGAATGGCTGCCGAAACGGTCCGATGTTGAAATTGATTACATTCATGGGGATGAGGTAGTCCGAAAACTCGGTACCCAAAAGGGGAATATCGGATTTTTCTTACCGGCGTTAGCTAAGGGCGCCTTGTTTAAAACGGTGATTCGGGACGGCGCCTTGCCGCGGAAGAGTTTTTCAATGGGAGAAGCTGAGGAGAAACGTTTTTACCTGGAAAGCCGGAGAATCGGGTAGGATCGCCAAAACTCCAAATATTGATTAAAAATAGAGGAAAGCACCGAGATAAACGGCCTGTCTTCTTATTTATGGAAGACAGGCCGTTTAAAGTTAAAATCCTTTTTCAAAATTATTTAAACTCCCGGAGTCCCGGAATGGAAATCGGGATTAGCATTAAGGTTATTGGGGCAAGCGACTTGATGTTCGAATTCAATGCCCTGGGATTCACATTCTTGCTTACTGATTAATTTGATTTCACTTTGTAGGCCGCATAGTTGTACTACATAGCCCGCTTCTTTGACCGCGTCGAGTAAATTTTTAACACCGAGAGGGATTTCTCCGAAATGAAATGAGCATTTCTTGGCGCGTATCAGATGATGAACCATCTCTTCGGTGGGATTCTTAGCTAGCATCATTGACCTCCTTTGCCAAATATTTCATGGTTAATAATAACAGATAATTGTTTTTATTTCATAAAGAGCTGGTAAAATTTTTGTTATATAGTCATGCTGCGGCGCTGAAATATGGTTGTAACTAAAACCATTTAAAACATTTTGCCACAATTGAGTACTTTGTGATATTATATAGGTCATAATAAGTTTTTTTAGGCAATTAGATAAATTGAAATAAATTTTGTTGATGCTTTTCCATCCTTAAACCATGGATGGAAAAGAGCAAATTACAGTGTTTATTTCAATTTATGGATCAAAGTAAATATGTTGCAATAATCCAGGCGGTCAAAAAACTTATTGCAACATATATAGATCTTTTTTCGGCATTTATTTTTGGAAAAACGTTAATTGTTAATTGGAGGAAGCGATGAATTATCTTAGTACCAGGGGAAGTATTAAGAAAGCGAATTCCGCTGAGGCGATCCGGATCGGGATTGCGCCGGATGGTGGGTTATTCACTCCGGAATCGATTCCGAACCTTTCTAAAAATGAAATTCAGGCTATGGCCGGAACCAGTTATCAGGAACTGGCGACTAAGATTTTAGCCATGTATTTAACCGATTACCAGCAGAGCGACCTTCAAAAAATGGTCGCTGCCGCTTATGCATATCCGGCTAAATTTAGCATCCCCGGTGTAACTCCGGTGGTTCAATTGGCGGAACGGGAGTATTTGTTAGAGTTATTCCATGGTCCGACTTGCGCCTTTAAGGATCTAGCCCTGCAGCTCTTGCCGTACTTAATGACTAAAGCCGGGGAAATAGCCGGAGACAATAATGAAATTATCATTTTGGTGGCCACTTCCGGCGATACCGGCAAAGCCGCCCTAGAAGGATTCAAGGATGTGCCAGGCACCCGGATCATTGTTTTCTTCCCTGAAGAGGGAGTTAGTCAAATCCAAAAACTGCAGATGACCACCCAAGAGGGGAGGAACACTGCGGTAGTGGGCGTTAAAGGGAATTTTGACGACGCCCAAAACGGGGTAAAGGCGATCTTCACCGATCCTGAGCTCATTAAGGAATTGGCTGGCCAAAAGATGTCGTTTTCATCTGCAAATTCTATCAATTGGGGGAGGCTGGCCCCTCAGATTGTCTATTATTTTTATGGTTACCTGGATTTGTGCCGCCGGGGAGCGGTTAAACCGGGTGATCCGTTTAATATTGCGGTCCCCACCGGGAATTTTGGGAACATTTTAGCCGGTTATTTCGCTAAAGAAATGGGACTGCCGATTGCCCGGATGATTTGCGCCTCCAATTCCAATAATGTCCTGACTGATTTTATCAACAGCGGGACTTATGACCGGAACCGGCCTTTTCATACCACGATCTCGCCATCGATGGACATTCTAATCTCCAGCAATTTGGAGCGGTTGTTATTTTATTTGTCAGGCAAAGACCCTGAGCGGATCGGCGAGTGGATGCAAGGTTTGAAATTCAAGGGGAGCTATCAGGTGGACCAGGAAACGGCGTCCAAAATCAAGTCCTTTTTCTATGGTGGATTTGTCGATGAAAACCAGACAATGAAGACGATTCAGCGGGTTTACCAAGAAAGCCATTACGTAATGGATCCACATACCGCTGTAGGTAAAGCTGTGTCTGAACATTATCAACGAGAAACCGGCGATGATTTGCCGGTGTTAATGGTGGCTACCGCTAGTCCGTTTAAATTTAACAGGAGCGTGGCCCAAGCAATTTTGGGCGAAGCGGCGGTAAGGGATAAAAGCGAATTTGAGTTGCTCGCAAAGCTAAAGGAGGTTTCCGGTAGGGAGATCCCGGCCGGGCTCCGCGGGTTGGATCAAAAGGAGATCCGGCACCGGACCGTCTGCGCGCGGGAAGCCATGCCGCATACAGTGAAGGAGATTTTAAAGTTATAATCAGTTAGGATGGCGCATTACGCTGAGGCTGATGTAGAAGTCATATTTGTAAACAATCAAACAATAGGGCCGGCTCCATTTGGATATGCCTTGGAGGCCGGTCCTTCCTTACGCAAGATTCGCAAGATAATCCATACTAGTATTGAAACAATGCTACCGCTCAAACTCCGCCGAAATATCGAAACAACCAGCCGTTAATCAAATTAGGGCCAATTGGCAGCCAATCCGGCATGACCTCGCCTCATCTACCATTTTATCTCATCAAAATACAGATCGCCTTTCCAGGCGGGCGCTGATTTTGTTCGGTTAATTAGGACCCCAAATCCTCGGATACAATCGGCGTTACCCTGTTTCACATTTCCACGCCATTTATATTTAAAAACATTCCACCCGCTTTGGTTGAGTTTAAAACTATGGCTATAATCGGTAATCCATTCTAAGCTATTTTTTTTGGTAGAATAGATCACAAACTGTAAGTCATAATTGAGTTCCGCTAGGTCTTGGGGGAGGTAGATATTGAATTCCAGTTCTCTATCTACCAAATCTTCGAAAAAAACCGAGGCAGTTTCGAAACACAATGAATTGTATAAGGTAAAATCCGCCGCTACCTTGAAGCTCCCCGTATCTGCGGTAAGGGAATAGCCAGGATCGGTTGCGTAAGAATTTGCCGCAAAAAGATTGGTTTTCCAGTCATAATATTGGGTGGTAGCCTTGAAATCGTATTGTTGGGACCTGTAATTCAGGTCGATGGCTCCAACGCCTTTGAATTGCTGTTCTCCGAGAAAAAGCCTTAACCCGTCTATTAAGGTCAAACGAGTGGTATCGAAGTGATCGGATTCCGGATAAACATAATGGTTGAAAAAGAAATTTTTTAAATTTTTATTCTCCAGGGTTTTATATAGTTCATTATTGGGAGTGTGATAATAAGTAACGCTCTCCTCGGCGCCATATGCCAGATAGAGGCTGGCATTTAATTCTCGTTTCTTTGCTACTAGTTTTTTCGCCATTTCAATTACTTTGGATCCTGATGGCAAATAAGGCGAGGCCCCTATATAACCTTTAAATGTATGGTCCGCTTCAAAAGCATTTTTAAGAAAGGTATATGCAGTAAAATATCCTCCGGCTGAGGCGCCGAATAGAAACCGTTGTTTACTGTCAGTGCTGAACCTCTCTTCCACCAGCGGAATAACCTCTTCTTTAATTGCCTTAAAAAAATCTTCCGGCCGGCCCATTAGATCGGCCATTCTAACCCGATCCGCATTGTACTTTTCAGGATAGCCGATTGCGCTGACGATAACAGGGGGTATGATTTTTTTATAGGTAAGATAGTGGACATACTTATGGTCCATCCGGCGCCATTGCCCGTCAGTGACATAGATGACCGGAAGGTTTTTAAAACTTTGGCTTTCGGGGAGATAACTGATATCAATCTGAAATTCAGTATTGGTGTTTTGGGGCTTGATTATGAAACTATCCATGGTAATATTGAGATTGTAAATATCTTGACCTACCGCAAAGGGTTTATTAAACGTTTCGGCCAGCGATTCCAAATTTGCGGCTAGGCTCAAAAGCAGCAACAGCGCCAAGTGAATGTTCCTTTTCATCCGTTTAACCACCTTCGCTAAGTTT
The DNA here is from genome assembly GCA_023415835.1 of Bacillota bacterium. Classification (GTDB taxonomy): domain Bacteria; phylum Bacillota; class UBA4882; order UBA8346; family UBA8346; genus JAAYHS01. The sequence goes on along the minus strand of JAEZJK010000001.1, from coordinate 2,943 downwards.
TATTCCCATAGTTTTTAGAAGAACGGCTCTTTTCCATTTTTGCGATTAACCGTTCGACCTCCGCCAGTTCCGCATCGTTTAGCTGGATCTTTTGGGTCAGATAGGCCATAAACGGTAACAAGGACCCTTCCAGGGTTGTTTCAATAAAATTACTTACCATGTCCTGAAGCAAGTCGTTTTTTGAAGTCTTCGAGGCATAATACCAATATTGTATCCAATTGCGCTAATAAATGGGAATTGGGCAAAAATCAACTCCGGTTTTTAGGCTACAATCAGCCTAATCCTCGCAACCTGTGTAATCAGCGGATATAGGAAACCGCATTCGAATTGCGAGTGCTGGCGCCGCTTACCCCGTCCGGCGATTTATCCGGATAACCAAGCAATAAAGCGGCGACTACCTTTTTACCATCCGGGATTTGCAGGATTTTGCGGTACTCCTTTTCTTTGGAGCCGTTCAAAACGATAGTGGGGGAGGCGACGATCCGAGAGCCAAGCCCCAAAGATTGAGCGGCGATGGACATGTTTTGGCAGGCCAAAGCCGCATCGAAGGTGGAAAACTGGGAGTCCACCGTAGCGGATATGATGATTACCACCGGCGCATTGGAAAACATATGGCGTTTGGGCGCATTCCCAGGAGGGCTTTGAGGTTGCGGAGCGTCCGGTTTTTTAGGGCCAGCCCCTCCGGGAGGTCCCGCCGGGGCCTCCGCATTGATTTTATCAAGCAACCTTCGGTCCTTAACCACGGAAAAGTGCCATGGTTGTTTGTTCATAGCGCTAGGCGCTTTGATTCCGCATTTGATAATAAGGTCAATCGTCCGATCTTCGATATTCCGGTTGCTAAATGCCCTAGTGCTCCCGCTATTAAGAATGGTATTAATGGTTGGATTGGTTTGAACCGGTTTTTCTGTAGTTTTGTGGTCTTTTGCAGCATAAACTGCGATTGACAAGGCAAGAACTGCTACGGTCAGAAAAATAACAGCCTTTTTCATTACAAACCACTCCTATCTTTAGTTTTAAGTAGCCTTATTTTATCAGAACCCTTTGAGATTTGTCATAATCAGAATTAAAAATAGAATGGATACAACTGCAGCTGGGGCCGGAAACCATAAGCCTAAGGCTGGGATGCCTAAAAATAGATTCTATTTTAACTGAGTATCGGTAATATGTTTTTCTTTGTAAGGGAATTTCTTTTCAAAAACCTCCAGTTCCGCTTCGTCCATTTCGAAGGCTTGATCCGCATAAAACTTGCCCCTGATTCCGTTAAGGGCTCCCTCATATAATTCCAACGCCATAAACGCCTCGAAATTTTCACCGGTAGCTGTTTTAATCCCATATTGTGCAGCATTAACAAAAACTATTTTCTTATTTTGAATAAACAAGATCAGCCAAATTAAATTTGATAGCCTTTTTTAATTCTGCAAGGCTCATCTCTACCTGATACCCGATTTTCCCGGCGCTAAAGATGATTGTTTCAAAATTGGCCGCCGATTGATCAATGATAGTAGGAAAAAACTTTTTCATACCAATCGGGGAGCAGCCTCCATGGATGTATCCGGTAATAGCCAATAAATCTCTGGCCTTGATCATTTCAACCGCTTTTTCGTTAACGCTGTCGGCGGCTTTTTTTAAATCCAATTCCGCCGCGACTGGGATCAAGAACACATAATACTTTTTGGTTTTTCCTATTGTCACCAGTGTTTTAAAGACCCGTTCCGGATCCTGGCCCAAAACAGCCGCGACCTCGATGCCGCTAATGGCGTCGGTATCGGCGTAACTATGGCTTTGATAGGCGGCTTTCAATTTATCCAAGATACGCATGACGTTGGTTTTGTATTCCATATTGGTTCACCTTTTGAATGGATATGATGCTTACTCGGTATTTTACCATAAAAACCCAATAACTACCAAGAAATTCATATGTATGCCCCGACCCCAACCTGGGGTTTAAATCCAATGTCATCAGGTTTATCGTGGTAAAAACCAATTCATGTTCATTCTGTCTACCCAGGGCTGAAACCCCTGGGCTAAGCTGTTAAAATCATTCTCAACCCCGGCAAAGCCGGGCTGGGTTGTACCTCGAAGCTTCTACCGATCCCCAAAGGGGGTTTAGAGTGTTTTAATATACCTAGCCCAGCCGTTTTAGGACTGGGTGGAGATGTTAACTAATTAGCTTGATGTTAACGAAGCCGTTAATTAAAACCCTAATATTTCTGGTGAAGAATCTATTTTCCACCCATACTTTTCATCATATTGGAAGAAAACTTTCCCTTCGCGCCAATCATTAGCTTCCAGGCCAGGAGCTTCAATTTGGTACTCACGAATATTGCCATTAGCTTTTATCAATTTCACCTTTTCTGTGGATACGGTATAGATAGTTCCGCCTCCAACACTGGGATGGTATAACTTCCCCTTAAGTTCTTTTAAAAAACCCGTTTTAATTCTTGGCTCTGTTATCAGAAACGGTTGATCTAGAATATTGTTTGCTAACAATTATGGCCAATCCGCGGGCTGAAACCCCACGGCTGAATAAATTTCGCGCACGAACCCCCATAAATGGGGCTACCGGATCTAATATATTATTTAAATGTTTACATTTTTATATCTAGAGCAGCCGGCTTTAGCCGGGTTGACTGTAAGCTTAGCCGTGTGGGTTTAGCCCGCGGCGGACAGAACCTCTTACTTTTTGGATATCAAGATCAACCATTATTGAAAACAGAGCCTAATTCTTTATTTAAGAACTGTAATGCTGAATTTCCGGTAAAAACTTTTACAAAATAAGTAATAAATTCCTCTTCAGTGCCTCCATAGCAAATTCAACCGCGGTTTCGTTCATCTAAGCGTTTTCATAATAACCATATAATAATCAAAATTATGAAAACGCCAGGATGTTTGCTTCATTGATAAGGTTTTCCCTAAATTGAGCGTAGGTAAATTCAACTTGCT
>JAEZJK010000101.1 GCA_023415835.1 Bacillota bacterium | reverse complement strand
TTTCCTTGTTGGCGAAGTATAAATAGATTGTGCCTTTGCCAACATTAGCATGGGCGGCTATTTCATCAACGGTAGTCTTTTCAAACCCTCGCTTGGAAAATAAGTCGACTGCCGCTTTTAGAATTTCCAAACGTTTTTCATGGCTGGTTTTTTCCATTATTCACCTCTAAAACTGACTGGTCAGTCATTCAGACCAATTTTACACCCCCGTTTTCCAGATGTCAACGTAGTTAATTAGTTTTAACATATTTTCCATATTATTTTTACAAATATTAAGCAAGAACATTGTTAATCCCAACTAAACTAATAGAATATACATAGCGATTATATTCCATAATTGACGTTTAATGACAGATGGAAATTTCGTAGATTTTGAAAATTAAATTTATCATAAACATTTGCATCCGAAGAGATTCAAACTTATCGGATCTTTAAAGGGGCGAAGACCTTTGGTCCCGACGTTTTGACGGAGTCACATAACAAGTATTTACGTCAGATTTAGGTAGGATTAGAAAAAAGCTATAGTAAATAAACCTCATTACTATAGCTTTTTTTATATAACACATTAAACATTTTATATACTTGCTTGAGATACAAATAAACTACCCCGGATTATCTGAACGGGAAACACCTGGGGCACTCTCTCCTTTCCCGTTCTTCGCGTTCTTCCCGTTCCTCTCTTTCCGGCCTAAAGAACTCCCTTTCCCTAAACTCAGGCCTAAAAAACATTCTTCCCCTGAATTCCGGTCTCGGATCCATATCATCTCTCATACACCTATCATCCATCCCCATACCAAACATTCTTGGGTCACAAGGTGTTACAGGCACGAAACATATTGCTCTGCTGCTACGTTCGTGCTCTTCCCTGCAGCAATCACGACGGCGACGATGTGACATCCAATATCACCACCTGACATTGTTTTTTTGGGTTGATACCTATAATATTTTATTTTTTAAAAAATGTATTGTGTTAGGCTAAAATAAAAATTAAACTTTCCCGGATGTTAATAAACTTCAAATGGCATATTTCATAACTGATTTAGGATGTGAAATTAGAAAACCAGATTTTCTTCCTATCGGATCAAATAATATCATCATCGTTCTGAAAGGATTTACAGACAAGTTGCCGAAGTATTCAAAGATCCAATTTTCCCTTCGCTTAACGGGATATAGAAAGGAGCTCCCGGAGACCGATGAAAACCAGGATCTTTTTATTATTTTTTTGTTTATTTGTTATAGCGACTGTGGCTCATGGAAAGGCAGCGTTGCAGTCCGGCATCATCAAAGGTGAAGGGGTCAATTTGCGCGCCGAACCAGATCTCGATGGCCGGATTATTTCCGTTTTGAAACAGGGGATTCCAGTTGCTATTATGGAAGAGACTGATCTTTGGGTTAAGGCGCAATTGCCGGATGGGCAAACCGGTTGGGTTTACCGGCAATTTGTTGAGTTGAAAGCTTTGACCCCGGTTACTTCCGGTGAGAGGTTAATTGGGCTTCCAGTAGATGAAATGATCGCTTTTGCCCAAAAATTATTAGGTATTTCCTATGTCTATGGCGGCAGCTCGCCGCGGGGTTTTGATTGCTCCGGTTTTACCATGTATGTCTTCGCCAAATTCGGAATAAGGTTACCCCATCAATCGGAGCGGCAAATGGAATCCGGCATGGAGATCCCTGCCAGGGAGGAATTGCTCCCTGGCGATTTGGTTTTCTTTAAGACTATGGGTTCCAAAACTGTGAATCATGTTGGGATTTACTTGGGTGATAACCGGTTTATTCACGCTTCGTCCGGATATGGTGCGGTGCGGATTAGCCCCATTGACAGCGGATATTACTATAAATGCTATGTTGGCGGTAGAAGGTTGCTAAATAATGATACCGGGGAGATTTCCATTAGTTAAAAAAATAAAATATTTTGAGTTAGCCATAGGGAGTCTTGTTTCGGTTATGCTTCCAACTGATTTGATAATTATTGAAGACCACTGATTAAGTGGTCTTTCTTATGGCTGGTAAAGTCTTTCCGGAGGTCTTCATGCTTAGTAATAAAAGTAAGGGTTTTCAAAAACTAGTCTTCGACCGAATCTGCCAGATCCACGACGAAAAACTGATGAACGACCCCGAGTACATAGAACTGGGCAAGGTCCTGTCCGAACTTCCACCGGCTCTTCGTGAAACTTCCCGACGAGGATCGGGAAATCCTGAACCAATATAGTTCCGGATCCATGAACCAACTGAACCGACAGGATGGGATCCATACAGTCGCGGGTTGATGGACGGATTATTTTATGCAGGTGGATTGAGCGGATCGGACATTGGAGGAGAAAAGTATCGTTTGAGTTAAAAGTGACAGTTTTCGTTCCCGGTTTTCCAGTTTTCCAGTTTTTCATTTTAATATTTCGTTCAAAATTGGCCTCCTGATTCGGATCTTAACTGGGGAACGATTAAAATTCCTTTACCCAGCAGGTTTGCCGTAGGGACGAGCAGATCTATATCTTTTCAGGTTTTATTGATGAAACAGGTATGCGCAATAATATACTATACGCGTTTTAATTTAAAGATGTATAATTCAGGAAAAAGCTTCTTATGTTTCTTAAAAGGAGTCTCCCATGAATTCGGCATCTTTTTTTTAATATATGATTGTCATATATCCCGGGACCACTCAATTTGGGACGTTGTTCCCATGCATAACCGTGGGACTTAAAAGTCAATGGCATTACTTTTGTTTATTCGGCCGTTACGGTTCCGGGAATCATTAAGCTTTCGGGATGGTGATGAATACGGACCAATTTATCTATAAAAAGTCAGCCGGAATCACGGCATTGTCGGCCAGTTTCACAGATTTCGGATATAAAATGCATTATCATGAGGAATATGCGCTGGGGGTGACTTTGCGTGGTATTCAACAGTACAATTTAGGCGGCAGTTTACAATCATCCTACCAAAACGGAGTGATGCTTTTTAACCCCGAACAGGCCCATGACGGCTGGTCTAAAGACAAGTCGGGCATTGATTATGTAATAGTCTACATCCATCCGAAGTTATTTTTGGAGGTACTTGGAAAGAAGGATATGATCTGTTTTCCGTCTCCTATTGTTTATAATTCCAAACTGGAGCAAAGCATATTAAACCTAACTCAAGCGATATTCAACAATCAAGATGAATCCCTTTGCAGCGAGTTGCTTTTAGCCTTGGCAGACAATTCTGGACAAACGGATATCGGGAGTGTGGATAAAAAAGATGATGCTTTAACTAAAAAAGCCAAGGAAATGATTGATGGTGGAGTAAAAAATGTTCTAAGGCTTGATGATATCTGCCAGAAATTAGGGGTGTCGAAATATCGCTTCATCAGGTCATTTAAAGCTAATACAGGAATTTCACCCTATCAATATTTCTTAAATTGTAAAGTTGAGCTGGCAAAGAAAATAATCGGGCAAAATCGGGATGTCTACTTGGCCGTAACTGAATGCGGTTTCGTCGAATTAACCCATTTAAACAAGCACTTTAAGAGGGTCTACGGAGTGACGGCGTTTGAATATTTATCGTACTTAAATTTGTAGATAAAACTATGATTCCGATAAACTGGAGTATCGCAGTAGTCAAGCCATTTAAAGTTATTTCTAGAGGATGAATAATATATGACTAATGAAACAATCTATTTTAGAAAAGCCAATCGTTCCGATCTTCAAAAAATATGGTATCTATTTCATGCTGACTCTATAATGTTGAAAGAAAAACAAATTTTATCACAAATGGATAATATTTTTATTTTATGTTTTCAGGAAAAGATTCTTGGTGTTCTTTGCGGAACTTATGGAACGGGTAAGGTAAATATTAATTGGGTTGTAATTCATCCGTTATATCCCAAAAAAGCTTTATCTGAAGCTATGATTCAAGAACTTTATGTGTTTAGCCGGGAATCAGTCTACGCAAATAATTGAGATGATCTTCAACAAATTACCCGGCATCGGCCGAAAGTTTAGTGGGTTTTTTTTTCAGATTCGCTTGAATGAACGGGACAACTTCCAACAACAGCTGTTGATAGTTGGGTTGACTACATAAATAAAGCGGGTATCGTCCCGCTGTTCGTTAACACCTCCATTCATGCGCTGAAAGCAGTGGATGCGGCTCGAATCATTGGCCGGGTTGCATTTTGCGGAAACCATTAATAATGAATGATTCGAGTACGGGATGGGTATCTGACTTTCCGGACATATTTTTTTTCACCTCATCTATCCTGAATTAAGAAACTGGGAACGACAAAATTTGCAGAATCAAGTGCTCATCAATGAATCGATTAAGTTGGGCGTGCCATTCTTCCGGCTCGAATATTCCCGGCAAGGTATCCTCGCCCAGGAGTAGATCCACCAGATAGCGGGGTTTTTTACCGCCGATATGCATGGTTTTACAGCATGAAACAGAATATACGACTACATCTGCAGCGGGCATTTCAGAGGCTCGCTTTTTCATTTCCTTTTTTACCTGTTCTACCGGTAGCACCCCAAAAAAGCTGTCGCCGTAGCAGGTTCCCTTGTCCCAGCCTTGGATGGTTCGAATATATTAATGTTCATTTTTTTAAGGAGAGTCCGGACTGCTGAGTGAACTCTCTCTTAATTGCGGGTGGGACAAGCGTCAAGGATTGCCATTTTTGTTCCTTGATAGTCCGGAAACCGAAAGGTCTCCCTGGTAGCCAATATTTTCCAAAGGGATAACGTGGTTATTCCTTGATAAAGCTCGTGATACTTTCGGTCGCATCCGGTACAGACGTTAATGACTTGTGTTCCGGTGGGAAGTTTCGGTTCATGCCTGCAACAGGTTAAGTGTTCTTTGATATCCCCTAATTCATTATTTAAAAACCCAAGCATTTTCCTGGCCAGTTCCGGTTCATGAATCATTAAAGCGCAGCCGGGCGCGAACACTCTCTTCAATGTAATTTCTCCATGTAATTTATTGAATCCAAAGCTATTTATCAGATGGTGAAAAAAATTCCTCCCGTATTTTGGTGATTATATTAATAAAGCTTTTCATTGAAAGTTCTCTTTGAGTCCTTCTGCCGTGGAATAATAGGGATGGAAAATTTGGATTGACAGCATTTGCTGGTGTAATCAGGGCTAATTAATTTTTAGTAAAAAGGAGTTTTATATTTCGTGTAGAAATTATGTACAATAATTGTAGTCAATTTGTAATATCGGTGATATAATGAAACTGGAAATTCGGGGAGTGGAAAATTTAAGTTTTCGGGAACGCCAGGTCGTTGTCTTAAAGGAGATGGGCGAAAGTTCCGAAAACATAGCTAAGAAGCTGAAGTTGACCCCTAGCACGGTGGCAACGCTTTTTAACCGCGCCAAGACTAAGGGGTACGAAGTGGTGATCATCATTCCCGGAACCGCTCTAGGGATCGCCGGAGCGGATGATAATGAGGGTGAGTAAAGATGAGTAATCAAGCCTATCTTAGAAAAGAGATACCGAGGATGCCTGATAAGCATCAGGGTCAGGTCCCCGGAAAAGTTATAGAAACAAAAGTCAAAACCAGGCTGCGCTTTAAACCGCGCAATATGTGGCCTTTTTTGGCTTGGGGATTTACATTATTCCTCGGGTTTAGGATCCTTTTCATCCCGCTGGTTGAAGGGGTCTACCATTTAATGACTAAAAGTCAGGAATTAAGCGCCCTTAAGGCTGAACATGAAAAAATGTCGAAACAATTGGCGGAGATGAAGAAAACCAGGGAGCATATGAAGACCATTGCCTGGGTTGAAGAGCAATCCCATAAGGCTGGATTCATCAAAATCAATGAATCGCCGATGTTGGTGATTGACGCTTCAAGCATAGGGGTCTCGGAAATTGAGCGGAAGCGGAACGTGGAAATTGGAGACTAAAGTAAAAGTTTACATATTTTTTGGAGTGTATCATTACGATACACTCTTTGTTTTTATGAAACATTGTTTATTATGGATTAAACTTAAGTTAATTTTAAATGGGAAAAGGGTGGAACCTAATGTGTTTATAGTAAAATGATTGAGAAAGGGGTTCGGAAAATGGCTGATATACAACGGGGTATCGCAATGGAATTCGTTAGAGTGACTGAGGCAGCGGCTCTGCGAGCCAGCCGTTGGCTGGGAAACGGCAATAAAGAGCAGGTGGATCAGGCTGCTTCGGACGCGATGCGCGGGATGCTGGATTTGATTTCGATTAAAGGCACGGTAATCATCGGCGAGGGAGAAAAGGATCACGCGCCCATGCTTTACATCGGTGAAAAAGTAGGGAATTGGACGGATGATGGCCCGGAGGTGGATATCGCGGTGGATCCGGTTGACGGTACCCGCTTAGTGGCTAACGGGTTGCCTAATGCCTTGTCGGTGGTAGCTGTCGGTGAGCATGGATCACTTTTGCAAGTGCCCAGTTTTTATATGCATAAGCTAGCTTGCGGCCCCGAGTTGAAGGGTAAATTGGATATTAACGTTAGTGTCCGTGAAAATTTGAAAGTAGCGGCAGCGGTTTTAAATAAAAACGTTAAAGATTTAACAATCATGGTCTTGGATCGGGAAAGGCACTTGGAATTAATCGAAGAAATCCGGAGCGCCGGGGCGCGGATCAAGTTAATTGCCGATGGTGATGTGGCGGGCGCTATTGCCACCGCGATCAATAATATCGACATTTATATGGGCATTGGCGGCGCTCCGGAAGGGGTGCTGGCTGCTGCTGCTTTACGCTGCCTGGATGGGGAAATTCAGGCCAAGTTTTTTGCAATTAACGATCCTGAAAAAGAGAAGGTGGCTAAAGCCGGCTACCAATTTGATAAAGTGTATTACACCGAAGATTTGGCCAAAGGCGAGGAAATTATCTTTTCCGCCACTGGAATTACAGGCGGAGAATTTCTGGAAGGGGTTAGTTTCGGAAGCAATCAGACCGCTGTCACCCATTCCGTCGTAATGAGGGCTAAATATCGAACGGTCCGATATATCAAGGCGATTCACAATTTAAGGCATAAAACGATACCATCCCGGGCGCGGAATACGGAGGAAAAAGTGTGAGATAATTCTTAAGGCAAGAGGCAAGAGGCAAGAGGCAAGAGGCAAGAGGCAAGAGGCAAGAGGGCAAGGCGTATTATCTATTTAAAAAATGTAGGCAATGATGGTATTGCCTTTTTTTTATTCTATCGGTATAATTTATGAGCAAACTTTTACCAAGTTCGATAAAGGAGATTGAAAATGGATATCGTCAAAGTAATCGCTGCTGAATTAAACATATCCCCGCGGCAGGTAGGGAGTACCGTCAATTTGCTGGATGAGGGGAATACCATTCCTTTTATCGCCCGATATCGGAAAGAAGTGACGGGAGAGCTTGACGAAGAACAAATCCGGAATATCGATGAACGTTTAACTTACTTACGCAATTTGGAGGCCCGGAAGGCGGAAGTGCTTAAATCCATTGAAGAGCAGGGCAAATTAACTCCGGAATTGGCCCAGGCGATTACCGAGGCGATTAAACTTCAAGAGGTAGAAGACTTATACCGGCCATATAAACAGAAAAAACGGACCAGGGCGATGATTGCCAAAGAACGGGGTTTGGAGCCGTTATCCGATCTCATCTGGGAGCAGGCGACGGAGTCGGGCTCGGTAGACGAATTGGTTGCGCCGTTTATCAATACTGAACTCGGAGTGGAAACAGCAACTGATGCTTTAGTCGGGGCCAGGGATATTATCGCCGAAAGGGTCTCCGATGATCCGGACTATCGTAAAGTGCTCCGTGAATATCTCTGGGATCAAGCAGTGATCGCTTCCGAGGCTAAAGAAGTAAAAGCCGATAAAAAGAAAGACGCGGAAGAAGCGGAATTGGACGAATACCGGATGTATGCCGATTATAAAGAACCGCTAAAAAAGGTCCCCCCGCACCGGATTTTGGCTTTAAACCGGGGCGAGAAGGAAGATGCCTTGAAAGTGGGCATTGAGGCAGACCATGAGGTAGCGCTCGGAAAATTAAATTACTTGATCATTACCAATAAAAAATCGCTCTTCACTTCCGAGCTGGAAGAAGCCATCACCGACGGTTATAAGCGGCTGTTCTTTCCTTCATTGGAAAGGGAATTGCGGGCCGCCATCACTGAAACCGCTGAAGAACATGCCATTAAAATTTTTGGGCTGAATCTGCGCAATTTGATTTTACAAGCTCCGGTGAAAGATTTACGGGTAATGGGAGTCGACCCCGGGTACCGGACCGGTTGTAAAGTGGCGGTGGTTGACGAAACCGGAAAACTCTTGGATACGGTAACCATTTACCCCCATCCTCCGGTCAATAAATGGGATGAAACTTTAGCGATTTTAGGCAATTTGATCCAAAAACACAACGTCAATTTGATTACCATCGGGAACGGGACCGCTTCCCGGGAGTCCGAGACTTTAATCGCTGAGTTAATTCACTTGCTCGGCGTTGAAAAAACTTCATATTGTATAGTCAGTGAAGCGGGAGCTTCGGTTTATTCCGCTTCGAAATTGGCCAAAGAGGAATTTCCGGATTTGGATGTATCGATGCGTGGGGCAGTTTCCATCGCCCGCCGGATCCAAGACCCGTTGGCGGAGTTGGTGAAGATCGATCCCAAATCAATCGGTGTCGGCCTTTACCAGCATGACGTGAACCAAAAACAACTCTCCGACACTTTGGGCGGTGTGGTCGAATCTTGTGTGAACTATGTTGGGGTCGACCTGAATACCGCTTCCCCGGCATTGTTGCAATACGTGGCCGGCCTTCAACCGGCGGTCGCCAAAAATATCGTGGCCTTCCGGGAGGAAAACGGCAAGTTTTTAAGCAGGAAACAACTATTGAAGGTGAAGCGCCTGGGAGAACAGGCCTTCGTTCAGGCGGCCGGATTTTTGAAGATCGCCGATGGGGAGGAACCGTTGGACAATACCTGGGTTCATCCCGAATCTTACGATACAGCCCGGCAGTTACTCTCAAACCTGGGGTTTGCGACCAAAGATATCTTGGATAAAGAAAAATTATCGGCAATCAAGTTAAAACTGGAACAAGTAAATGTTGACAAAATAGCCCAGGAACTAGGGATCGGCAAACCTACTCTAAAAGATATCATCGACGCTCTGGCTAAACCGGGGCGGGATCCCCGGGAGGACATGCCCAAGCCGATCTTCCGGAACGATGTCTTAAAAATGGAGGATCTGAAACCGGGGATGATGTTAACCGGGACAGTCCGGAACGTAGTTGACTTCGGCGCTTTTGTGGATATCGGGGTCAAACAGGACGGGTTAGTCCATGTTTCTGAGTTGAGCGATAAATTTGTTAAGGATCCCACCGAGGTAGTGGCAGTCGGCGATATTGTCGAAGTGCGGGTGAAGGAAGTCGATCTGGTACGGAAACGGATTGCGCTATCGATGAAGAAGGAAACCAGCGGTGAAGCCTCACCTAAACCGGTTCGGAATGACGGTGGGAAAAAACCGGTTAAAAAGGAGATAACGAAAAAAGAAACGATCAATGAAAATTTGACCAATACCGCGTTACGGGACAGTTTGATAAAGGCTGGGTTTAAAGTGAAGTAGCCCTATACCCTTAAAAGCTGGATTTTAAGTTAAAATAAAACCCGGACATTGCGTCCGGGTTTAGTATTAATCACAATTTGGTGGCTTTTTCCAGGACTTGCTCTTTACTGGGGATGTTCTCCCAAAGAGAGATTTCAACCCGGCGGTTATAAGACCAGGATGATTCGTTTTTATCGGTGGCGATGGGGGCTTCTTCGCCATAGGCATATGTAATAATCCTGCTAGCGTCGATTCCCTTTTCAACCAAGTATTTTTTAACAGACTCGGTTCTTTGTGAAGAGAGTTTGAGATTATACTCGTTTGACCCTCTTTCATCGGCGTGGCCGCCCAATACAACTTTAAGAGCCGGGTTGCTATTGAGAATTTTCACATTTAACTCGAGCACAACCAATTGATCATTGCGGATATTTGCTTTGTCAAAATCAAAGTAAACTGCCTTCAGGTCTTTGTTGGGATCAACCGGTTCCGGTTTGACAACCGGTTTTTCTTCCGGTTTTACCTCAGGTGCTGGAGCGGGAGTAACCTCTTGAACCGGCGGTTTTTCAACAATCGGTTCCTTAATGGTAAAAGCGCTGGACAGGACGGCTGGCTTTTCCTTTTTACTGATCGAACCAATGTTAACTACGGCCAAATCCCATGCGCCGGCAGCTTTACCCTTTAAATCAAGGGTGCAGCTGATTTCATTTTTCGTGACATTAAGGTTGGTAGCGATAATATCGGGTTGGCCCGATTTGGTAAGTTTAACATAGGCAGATTTGTGAAATTTAGCGCCTGTGACAACTATATTTACCGTTTCCGTGTTTAGCCCAGTGTTTGGGGAAACCGAAGCGACTTCCGGCACCGGACAACCCAAGGTGAATGCGCTAAAGCTAAGTAAGAGAACTAACGTGATAACCGGAACTAACATCACTCTTGTTTTCATTTGAAACCTCCACATTATTTAGTGTTTTACTAACGGAAAAAAGCATCCCTCCTCTATTTAAGTGTCCTTAATCACCAAAGGGGTAATCAAGGTTAAACTTGGTATAACTTTTGAATCGTTATTTTAAAATTTATTGGTATAATTGTGATGTGAAAAACGCTTATATTAGGATGGAATAAATTTCTTCCTTATCCTCAACAAGGGTTTAGGCTTACAGGCCTAATTCTCCTTCCAATTGATCGGCAAATTGCTTCGCGGTCCGTCCGGAACGCCCGTTTTGGCGGCGTTCCCATTGGATGGCGCGGGTTTCGATCTCCTGCCAAGGGAGGCTTATTCCTCTTTGATCGCATAAATGCTTGACAATACTTAAGTATTCTTCTTGATCAGGTGTAGCGTAAGTCAAGGTAATCCCGAACCGGTCGGAGAGGGAAAGTTTCTCTTGAACCACATCATTACCGTGCAATTCTTCCTCGCGATCGGCAAAGGTCTCTTTGATTAAGTGCCGCCGGTTGGAGGTAGCATAAAGCAATACATTGGCCGGCCGGGTTTCCAATCCGCCTTCTAAAACCGCTTTTAAATGCTTGTACTGCTCTCCGGATTCGAAGGACAAATCATCCACATAGAGAATGAATTTTAAGCCTCGGTTACGTAATGTTTCAATAATTATCGCAAAATCGCTCAAATCTTCCTTACTGATCTCGATGATCCGCAATCCAGCCCCGCTAAATTGGTGGTTCAAAGCTTTGATTGAAGAAGACTTACCAGTCCCCCGGCCGCCATAGAGTAAAATATTATTAGCGGGCAGCCCTTTAAGGAATTGTAAGGTATTTTGAATCAGGGTATTTTTCTGGGATTCATAACCGACTAGGTCTTGGAATGTAACTTGATCCGGCTCGGCTACCGGTTTAAATCGTTGGTTTCCGGAATCCCAGCTAAAAGTGGAATATTTTCCGAAAATGCCTGCGCCGCGTCTTTGATAAAAATCAGCCAGCCACCGGAGGCAGGGGTCGATCTTGTTTTGGTATAACCCGTCAAATCCGGGATTAAGGCTGACGTTTAAGCTAGGACTATCATGGATGGGGAATCCGGAAAAAGGCTCCCAGTGCAATAAGGCGCCTAAAATATTCAGGTCATGCCGGACAGCGAAAATGATATTGGCTGGAATTTTCGGATATTCACCCCGCTCGCAACCGAGAGAGAAATAGTTTTGATCATTCTCGATCAGGCTCCATAAATATGAAGCCCAAGCGTTTAAACTCTTTGGGTACTGTTCCAGGATGGAACCGAGCCACCCGGAGAGCGGCGGATTAAAAGGTTCATTATTGATAATATTCAGTAATTCGCTGATGAGCGGTTCTTGTTTAAGGGAACGGTAAATAATTAAGCGGTCAAATAATTGAACCATTTGGCCGGGTTCTAGTTGCGCTGTCATTTAGGTCACCTCAATTCCTACTGTTTCGAGGTGATCCTGAATAATCCCTGCCAGTAGGGGGATATTTTAAAAAAGTATTAACGATATCCCTAGGTTAGCACGGTTTATCAAAGTACCCATGTTCCCGGGAGGCATTGATCACAATTTGAGCCGCTTCCCCCGGGTCATCGACTATCTGGAAAAGCTTTAGGTCATTCTGATCGATGCAGCCCGCTGCGGCCATTCGCTCAGCCATCCATTCAACCAAGCCCTTCCAATAATCGAAACCATAGAGCACTATCGGAAAATGGTCGATTTTATCGGTTTGGACCAGGGTCATGGCTTCAAAAAGCTCGTCCATGGTGCCGAACCCGCCGGGCATGATGATAAAGGCAACGGCATATTTGATGAACATTAGTTTGCGGACGAAAAAATAGCGAAACTTTAAGGCGATGGTCTGATAAGGGTTGGGAACCGGTTCCTTAGGCAATTGGATCCCACAACCCACGGAAACGCCATTGGTTTGATAAGCGCCCTTATTGGCGGCTTCCATGATTCCCGGGCCGCCGCCGGAGATTACCCCTAGCCCGGCAGCGGCTAATTTCTCGGCAAGGGCTACGGTAGCTTGATAATAGGGGTTAGACTCGGTAAAACGGGCTGAGCCGAAGATGGCTGCCGCCGGGCCGATCTTGGATAAAGCGTCGAAGCCTTCCACTATTTCGCCTTGAATCCTTAAAATACGCCAAGGGTCCTGAGTGGTAAAGTCGGGAGCCGGAGGACAAGGGGTTTGGAGTAGTTCTTTATCTTCATTATCGAGCCAACCCTTAGGCTGCTGCAGTTGGATCATTTTTATCACCGGTAATATTTTAACCGGAAATGCTTTTATATACGCTTCAACAACTTAGTAGTTAAGTACCGCTAAATAAGTACCATGGTAATTTGGGATTGATCCCTTTAATATGATATATTTTAGATGAATACAAACCTCACTACCTCCTTTTTAAACCGGTTTCTTGGAAGCCGGTTTTTATTTTGGTTAGCTGTTAATCCGGGGCGGGAGGCGAATCGAGCATTATTCGGATAGATCCGGTTGAATCAACATTTTTAATATCAAACCAAATACTTTATCTATTTGCTTTCGCAATGAATACATGGATACAGCCATTATTATATCGGTTGGGCAGGAAAGGCTAGCTTAATGTTGTAGATTATATTATCACAAAATATCATAAAAACGTTTATTTCATTGATTAGGATAAATATCTTAAGCTAGATTTTTAATAACGGGTAAAATTAGCGTTAAACTGGATTTACTCCATCTCATTCGGTTGAAACAAGTTGAATAAGTTTATTATTATCTCCATCGTCCAGCTTAGGGAGATGTATATTTAGAAATTAAATTCGACGGATCTATATGTTGCAATAAGTTCTTGGGAGGCGCAGATCCATTACGGCATTTTCCTGATTCATCAGTCGGAAAAGTCACTTGATTTGTGGTGCCCGGATACATCGGACGGAGGTTTTCAAAATTGATTAGGATGGAAAAAGTTGAAAAACATTTCGGCCATCTCCATGTGCTTAAAGATATCAACCTTACCGTAAAAACCGGTGAAAAGCTGGTAGTGATCGGTCCGAGCGGCTCCGGTAAAAGTACTTTAATCCGCTGTATCAACTTACTGGAACGTCCCAATCATGGCAGAGTGGTGGTTGATGGGGTCGATATCACCGCTCATAAGGCTGAAGTCCATAAAGTCCGTCAATCGGTAGGCATGGTCTTTCAACAATTCAACCTTTATCCCCATAAAACGGTACTGGAAAATTTGACATTGGCGCCGGTAAAAATCAAAAAAGTACCGCCCAAAGAAGCGGAGGAAACCGGCATGGCCTACCTGGAACGGGTCGGCCTGCAAAATAAAGCCCAAGCCTATCCTTCGCAACTCTCGGGAGGGCAGCAACAACGGGTGGCGATTGCCCGGGCCTTGAATATGCATCCCAAAATCATGCTCTTTGACGAACCCACCTCGGCGTTGGACCCGGAAATGATCCAGGAAGTGTTGGATGTGATGATTGATCTGGCACACGGTGGGATTACAATGGTGGTGGTCACTCATGAAATGGGTTTTGCCCGGGAAGTGGCAGACCGCGTCATTTTTATGGATGAAGGGGTTATTCTCGAGAATGGACCTCCGCAACACTTTTTTAATAACCCGACCCAAGAACGGACTAAACTCTTTTTAAGCCGGATTTTGCGGTGACTTTTCCTGAGTATGTAGGAGTTATTCACAATATAAATTTTAGGGGGTATTTAAAATGAAAAAGTCGATGGTTAGCATCCTTTGCCTAGCACTGCTTGGCAGCATGTTAATAATGCCTTGTGGAGCTGCGCTACCGGATAGCGCTGATCTTAAAGCCATTCAGAAACATGATGTACTTAAGGTCGGGGTTAAAGTTGACGTGCCGAAGTTCGGGTTTCGCGACCCCAAGACTAACAAAATTGATGGATTTGAAGTCGACATTGCCCGGGCGATTGCCAAAAAGATTCTCGGGGATGAAAATAAAATCGCTCTTCAGGGAGTAACCGCCAAAACCCGGGGACCACTATTGGATAATGGCGAGTTAGACCTGGTGATTGCCACCTTTACGATTACTGAAGAACGTAAGTTAAGCTACAATTTTTCCGATCCTTACTTCATCGACGGAGTCGGCCTTTTGGTTAAAAAAGCAGCCGGTTATAAGAGTTTAAAAGATTTAAACGGCAAAAAGATCGGCGTCGCCCAGAGCGCTACCTCACGGAAATCGGTTCAGGAGGAAGCCGATAAGGTTGGGGTAAAGGTTGAATTTCTAGAGTATGCTACCTATCCTGAGATCAAAGCGGCGCTAGATTCCGGACGGGTTGACTGTTTCTCGGTGGATACCGCGATCCTTTTCGGGTATTTGGATCCGACCACCGTTATTCTGCCGGACCGTTTCA
>JAEZJK010000119.1 GCA_023415835.1 Bacillota bacterium | reverse complement strand
ATTTTTGCTTGCGCTTCGGTTATTGCGGTACCCATCGTTGGAATCTTTAGAGGATTATCCGTAACCTGATTTAACTTCCAAGACACCTCTTCTTCGAGCCAACCATAAGTAATAGTAATCACTTGGTATCCTCCTTTCGCAGTTTTGGCCTTAACCAACGCCCTCCCATTCAAAATCATAAGTGTCCCTTTTATAAAATATATAACTATTCAAAGATCTTAAACTTCTAAAATTGACTTTTCTATGTTATATTAGGAAAGATAACCGGAGGATATGATGATCAAAACAATTAACGAGCAAATCGGAATGTTGGTAGCCTTTCAGCTGGATGGAACGATAATGCCCATGTTATTCTCATGGCACGGCGAAAAATTCCGGGACTTCGAAGTCACATCGACTCGGACAGTTCCCGAGGGGCAATTCGCGAAGGTTTACTTTGATTTAAAGCAAGGCGATAAAACTTATGAAGTTTATTTTTACACTAAACACCTACACTGGGTTTTGAGTAAAATTCATTCTTGATAGCGGTGGCCATAGCTAAAAGTTGTCGGCCTTTTCAAACTTCCATTACCCGAATTTAGGGAGCCCCTCTTTGTATCGTTTTTTAGGGTCTATTTTTTCGGATCAAAAAAGGAAGTAATAAATTTACTCCCTTCTCTCTCATATAACCTATTTCCTTACAACCGGCGGCGGTTTTTTTAAATAAGTTTTTATTTAGTTTTCTTTCACATTACCATCATACCACGGGGAAGTATCCCCCTTAGGAGTACCGTTTTTGTATCGATTTTGTATCGCTCTTAACCAAAAACAACAAATATACCCAAGTTTAAGGAACAATGTATTTGTAAATCTCCTTCGATGTTATTGTAAATATTAAATACGAACTATCCGCCTTCCAATAAAATTTGAATGGAATATAAGTAAATGATAGCGATTTCTTATTAAGAATTTTTTGACTCTTAAGATCAACAAAATATAATGATGGTGTACTAAAATCCGCAAAAACTATGCTTCTTTCATCAGGAGAAACAGTAAATTCATCATAAAGTTGAAGATTATCTAAAGGCAATTTAATTTTCTCTATTTGTTTGGTTTTAATATGATATTTAAAAATACCATAATTATTATCGCCACCGTTGTTTTTCATGATATATAAAACGTCTGGATTATTAACTACTACAGGGTGAAGATAAGATTTTTGAGAAAATATCAATTCTTTATTACCATTACTAATGTCACAACGGTAAATTTTGTTGGTTTTCCAGGCTTCTATCTCCGTATCTAATCCAAATTCACTTATATAAATATATTTTGAATCCCAAGACCATTGGTAAGACTCAATTTCTTCTTCACTTTTAAATCTATTGATTAAAAAATCTTTTTTATCTTTTATAATACATCCATTCTCTTGGTAGTAGTAATATTTGCAATCCGGACTTGAAACACCACCTTGTACATTATTAATTTTTTTTAATGTTTTTCCATCTTTAAACCAATAAATCCAGCACTTTTGATCTGTGAGTACAGTTACTAATAAAGAGTCGTCTTTACTATTAACAGAACTCCATCCAAGTTGTTCCTTGGGGAATGTAAAAATTTTTTTTATATTTCCCTGGTTTTGTGCAAAGGTTAAGCCTGTTAGGCCTATAATTATTAAACAAAACAGCACTTTCAATAATAAATGCTTCATTGTTATCCCCTATTTTAAGACATAATATTTAACTTTTGTATAATCTGGGTGAAGATACGCATTAACCGTTGTACCTCCTTTTACTGATACACCATATAATAAATTACTATTACCTTGCTGTCCTACAGCAACTGCTAGTCCTGGTTTAAATTCATCGACTCCCCTAGCAACACGATAATTCGCTTCTATGGGTTTCTCTAAGCAACCTAGAATAATCAAAATATGCCCAAGTGTAAATCCAACAACGAATTTGCCTTCAAGGGCCAATTTATTGGCATCGTTTATACTAGCTACTTCTTTGAATTTATCACCTGTCAAAACATCTCTAATATCAAGATACTTTTCTCCTTTTGCATTTTTTTCATCGGTAATAGTAGGCAACGTCCAATAAGCTGAACGATTAGAAACAAATGGATCTCTAAAGTTATCAAATTTACTCGGGTCTGACCCCGGTTGCATTAATGCTTTACTGTCATTAAATAACCATAATGTATAAGCGGCATAAGCATTACACCAAGTAACACTAGTTCCACCAATTGTCTCCGGATTAAAATTCGTATTATCATGGGCAATCATTGCAGCTAAATATAATCTTTCCGCATCAGTTAAGCGATCTTTTGCAAAATTCTTCACTATAATTGGGGTGATTTTATCTTGATCGCGATGTAGCCTTTTGAATTCTATATAGACAGTTTTCATTTTTTCAACATCTATTGGTACTTTTACCTTAGTTTCCTTGAGATTTACCTTCCGATTAATTCTATCAAGTCGCTCCCCATTCTTCGATTCCGGCTTCACCGTCGCCTTAGTATCAGCTTCCTTTGTAGCTCTCCAATTGGCCCACGCATCTATTGCATGTTGAAACAATGACTTGCTTGGCTTATGTTTTTCCACCTTTTGCTCGGATAACTTCAATGTCTTTTTATCGATAGTTAATTTAACACGTTTTTCAATTTGCCGAACATCAAGCCCAAACTCGGTTACTCGCTCCAAAGCGCTTCTGGTTTTTGAATCCAACTCACCATTATTATTTAGTCCCATTGCTTTTTGAAATTTTCCAATGGCATCCTTTGTGTCTTTACCAATTATGCCATCTATTCCATGAGAACCAATATCATAGCCCGCAAGCTTAAAAGAGGCCTGAACTAGTGAATTTTCTTTGTTAACATTCCAACCGGAAGATTTACGGGCAAGTTCGTTTCGTCTATTTACATTATTTTGCCGAAATTCCCTCATAACCAATTCCGTAATTTTCTTCGAATCCCCAAATTTTATGCCCTCGTTATGACTTGAAGATTTACTCTTCTCCGATACTCCTTCAAAACTCATTTAACACACCCCTTAATTATAATATGTATTAGTAAAAAATACCATCTTTATAAATAATTTGGTGAAACACTATTTTAGATAGGCTGGCCCATATTTTTAAATAAAAAAGGGAGTAGTTCGTTACTCCCTTCTCTTATTAAAAACATATCGCTGCCTACAACTGAACATTTCGCCATCCGGGCCAACTATAATACCTAGAAAAATCATTATCAATACACGTTTATTCAAAATTGAATTCCAATTCCGAGATAGCCGATGGGTTCCAAGCGGCCCTCGTCAATATTCCAATTCCCGGCGAAACCCAGATAGCCGTAGCTAAACTTTTTGGAGACGCCGGTCGCCAATCCGGAGGTTGTTATCATAATGTCACAGTCTAGCAACCAAAACTTTTTCCATTGATACGCCAAACCCGGTCCGGCGTCAGGGACAGTTATTACCGCCTTCCAGCGGCTTTGCCGCTCCCGGGGAGCAATTACTATAACCGGTGTTTCGGTTTCAATCTCAAGATCTCCGGATTCATTTTTTAAAACCTTTACCGGGCTTTCAATACTCTCCACTATTTCACCATTCTCATTTTTAAGAAAAGTTGCCCCGATTAAATACTCTTCCGAACCTGGCTTTATTTGTTCCGTGAGTGAGTTCGGAAGAACTACCCGGTTTTTTATCTGATAGGACGGATCTGGTTTTGTATTTTCCGCTGCAAACTTTTTTAACCTGATCGTCGGCGTAGAACCGGAGTTATCCGGTTCGACAGGTTTTAATATCAATTTAGCCCATAAAAAAGCACCGAGTATTGATCCGATAAACAAAAAAACAAAGGTTTTTTTCATTTCTACTTCGCCCCCAATCGTTTCAATTATCTTCCCTGTTGGACTTTACTTTTTTAAACTAACCAGGATCATTAGCCCAGCCCGGCTTTCCGGAAGCTAGAAGCAGCAAATCATCTCTGCACCGCACTTCAAACAATATTCATAATTAGTCATATAGCTGAATGTTCTAACGGACAGATTCACGAAGGTACCCCATTCGGAGCACCTTTTGTATCGTTTTTTTGGGTCTCTATTTACGGATCAAAAAAGGAAGTAATAAAAATTACTTCCTCATCTCTCCTATAACCTATTTGGTTACAAACCGACGGCGCCGGTTTATAATAGGTTTTATTTAGTTTTCTTTCACATTACCATCATACCACGGAAGTACCCCCATTTGAGTATCAATTTTGTATCGATTTTGTATCGCTCTAATAATTCAGGAAAGACCACAAACAAAAAATCTATTACTATTGGAAAAGCCTAAACCACCACTTTTATTATTTTTATATATTAATCTGAATTTATGTTTTTTTAGTTCATATACATAAAGATCAATTAATGCCGAAATATCATGGACGGCAATGACATTATTGATTGCGAAATATCTATCATCCCTGCTCCATTCTGGATTATCAAACCCCAATTTAGATTCTAACAAATTTTGAACGAAAAATTTTTTATCACATTGTACAGTTAATCTATTGTACAGGCGCGAATTATGCTACTCCATAGTCAACCACTTGTTTAAGCGGTTTTGATCATTACTCCGACCCGCACAGCTTATAGTACAATTCCCTGGTTTCCGGCTCCGGCGCCAGTTCCAGTTCTTTTTTCAAACGCCGGACTAGGGTCTGATATTGGTTGCCTGCCGCCAGCCTGTCTCCGGAACCGGCATAGGCCGACATTAACAAGCGGTGGATCTCCTCATGCAACGGGTTGGTTTGCGCCAATTTATGCAAACCGGTTATCACCCGGGCATATTGGTTTTGGCGCAGCCAGATTCGGGCCAGTCTAATGCTGGCTTCCAAAAATTGGCGCTTCAAATGTTCCCTGAGGGGCAAGGCCCAAGGGTAATCAAAATCCTGCAAGTAATCGCCGCAGTATAGGGCAACCGCTTCTTCAAGTCTGGCTTGATCGATTTCCGGCTCCCCGCTTGATCCGAGCGCCCCCGTCAGCAGGTTTTCAAACCGTTGTTGATCCGTACCATAACATTCCGGCGACAGTCCGCAGCATTTGCCGTGGTATTGGACAAAGCGGCGGCCGTTTCCCGGGTTTAGTACCCGGCGCAGCCAGTATAAAGCGCTGTAAAAAGTGGACTGGGCTTTATCCAAGGATATTTCCGGCCACAAATCTTCAAAGATTCGGTCAATGTTGACCATCTCTCCCTTATGAGCCAGATAAAGCAACAAATCGCGGGCCTTGGCGATCCGCCAAGCCCCAGCGGGCATCTCGGCCGTTCCGCAGAAGACCCGGAGCGGCCCCAGACAATGGATGCGGAGTTCCGGTTCTCCACCCGGGGAAAAAACCGTCAACTCCTTACTCTTTTCAACGGCCGCCGCCTTTACCCGGGGATCGGAATCCTCCCTTAGCATTTTCAGAAGCGCCCCGGCCTTGTCATTCTTCATCCGCTCCAGCACAGGGATAATCCGCAGACGGACTTGGGGGTCGGAATGAACCGCTAATTCGCTTAAAAGGTCCAGGTATTTCTCGCCCGCCCGGAGCAAGATTTTTTGCACAAAGGCAACCTCCACGCCGTACTCCAGTCCATAACGGAGCGTCGGCGCAAAGATTTGGTAAAGGCATACGAGAAAATTGACAAAATTTTTGGAGGCGCTCATCGCCAGAGTTTTTTGGGCAAACCCGGAAAAGCTCTCTCCATCGCCCTGCTTAAAATATAAATAGGCCAGGCAGCCGTAGACATAGTGCAGGATAATTTGGAAATCCATCTGTTCCAAAGCTACCTGTGATTCATGTAATAATTGCCCGGCATAAACGGGATCACCCGTCTCTAGAAAGATGATTCCGACGGTTCCTTTGCATACCGCCGGGGCCAGACCCGACTGCCGGCCCGATTCTCGCAGGGCCTCTTCGGCGGCGGCTCTGGCTTGTGTTAAATTTCCCTGTAAATAGTAACATTTGGCCAAATCGGCCAGATTTAAAGCCAGGAAAACCAGATCGCCGCCGTGCTCCCTGGCCAAGTTGACAGCGCGCAGATAGTACTCCTCCGCCTTATCATATTCTTCCCGAACCACTAAAATCTCGGCCATCTGATAATATGCCGAGGGGAGGGAATCGATCAGCCCCAGTTTCTCCTTGGCCGCCACATTCCGCTCAGCGTATTCATAGGCCTGATCCGTCTCCCCCCATTTTTGATAGATGTCCGGGCGAAAATCCTGCATGTAGAAACCGGGCAGGATCCGGTCCGGGCACAGTTGGGCGCCTTTTTGATAATATTCCAGCGCCTTAGGAAAATTGGCCAGAAAATAATTGGCATGGCCCAGGGCTTCCAAAATATTAGCAGTAATATAATCATCCGCTAGGTGTGCGGCAAAAGCCAAAGCCTGCAATAGCAACTGTTCCGACTCTTTAAATTTACCGGTTGCGAAACGGATCAAAGCCCGCTCCAGCGTTACGTCGAAACGGGCTGTCCCTAAAGACTCCCCGGCTTGCTCTAAAACATCCTCCGATTCCTGATAGCATCCCCGGCCGAAAAAGATCCGGGCCTGGGCCAACTGGGATTCGGCCAGGCCGTCCCGGTCGCCCCGGCTTAAAAATAAGGCAACGGCAATTTCAATCCAGGATTGGGCCGCTTCCAGCCTGCCCCGTTTAATCTCAACCTTGGCCTGGAACAAGGATAGCCATGGCTGGCCCTTGACCGTATCTTGACCGAGCAGCCCCAACCAACGTTGGACCGTCTGCCAGCGTCCATGGAGAAAAGCCTGCCGCCCGGCGATAATCAGGGTCTGTACTAATTCCGGCTCATCCCCGCCGTTTAAAAAATACTCCACCGCCGCGTCCCAATTTTCTTTACTCCGGACCATCCTGCCGGCGCGTAGGTATAATTCTTTTTTCCTTGAGTTTAAATGGTTTAACAAAAAATCCCGGAACAAATGGTGATAGCGATAGGCCCGCTCCTCCCCATCCAATGGGATTAAAAAAAGTTGGTGTTGCAAAAGATTTTCGATCATCACAGCCGAATCATTCCGCTCCATTAGTAAATTGCAGTCCTCGGCAGTAATAAACTCCAAAACTGAGCTCTCCATCAGAAATTGTTTGATGTGCTCAGGTTGGCGGTCCAAGATTTCCGCAGCCAGGAAGTCATAGACCGCCGCTGTCCCCCGGTTAAGCAAAGTAATTGAAATCTCGGGGGTGGATTGGTTAAGTAGGCATAAGGCCGCCGGCCACCCAGCGGTTTTGAGTTCCAGGTCGGCGATCTGCTGGTTGGAAAGCGGCTGGCGCGAATGGGCCAGATACTCCCCGATCTCCCGGCTGTTAAAACGGAGTTCTTCAAAACCGAGGGCCGCCAATTCGCCGGCCACCCTTAGGCGGGACAAGATCAGGCCGGGTGCCGACCTGCTGGCGAGCAGCACCGAAACCCCACCGGGCAAGTGTTCTAACAGTTCTTGCAGCAGCCGGTCGATGAGGGGTTCTTTGATCAGGTGATAATCGTCCAGTACCAGGATCAGTCCCTGGGCCGCCGGTTCCGCCAGGCCGTTCACCAGGGAGGTGGCGACAAGGCGTAACGAGGAACCGATGTTTCCCTGGACCTGGGCCAGTATCTGCAAGGTTTCCCGGCCATAGTCCGGCAGGTATTGGCGGATTCCCGTGACCAGATATTGGACGAAAACAGCCGGGTCATTATCGTAGCTGTCCAACTGATACCATACTGCGGGTCGGTTTAAGCGATTGATATATTGGAGAGCCAGGGTGGTTTTACCGTATCCGGCCGGCGCGATCAGCAGAATTAATTTATAGCTGCCGGCTTTGGTTAACAACTCAAGCAGCCGAGGCCTTTCAACCAACCTTTCCTTGGAATAGAAAGGCGGCATCAGTTTGGTAATCATAATCTCGGCCATTTTCTGCACCATCTCTCCCCAATACCATAATAAAGCATAATTTAATGGTAAAGTTCGACATTTCCCCTAAGTCATCCTTTTTTTGGGAAGCCATGATCAAAATTTGATCAAAGTCATGTTATATAATCTTATCTGAAAAATGTTCCAATTAATTATTTCAAAAAAGGAGTGTCGTAATGAAAAAAATTCTTTACTTTAGTTTGACAGCTATGCTGATATTGGCTGTCACCCTGTCCGGTTGCGGCGGGGGTAGTGGCAGTAGCAATCCTGGTGGTGGCGGGACGACTCAGTATATTTTTGAGGACTCATGGGGTTCACCCGGTACCGAGGACGGACAGTTTTATGGTCCACACGAGGTTGCGGTGGACGCCTACGGCAACGTTTATGTGGTGGATTCGGGTAATAATCGCATCCAAAAATTTAGCGCTACTGGTACCTTCCTAGCCCAGTGGGGTTCACAGGGTTCCGGGGACGGACAGTTTAATGATCCATCCGGGGTTGCGGTGGACGCCTACGACAACGTTTATGTGGTGGATTCGGGTAATAATCGCATCCAAAAATTTAGCGCTGATCGTACTTTCCTGAAAAGTTGGGGTTCAAAAGGTACCGGGGAAGGACAGTTTGATGTTCCAGGCAGGGTCGCGGTGGATGCCATCGGCAACGTTTATGTGACGGATTCGGGTAATAATCGCATCCAGAAGTTAAGCGCTTCTGGTACCTTCCTGGCCCAGTGGGGTTCACAAGGTACCGGGGAGGAACAGTTTTATAATCTAACCGGGATCGCGGTGGACGCCGGCGACAACGTTTATGTGGCGGATGGGAGTAATCATCGCATCCAAAAGTTCAGCGCTACTGGTACCTTCCTAACCAAGTGGGGTTCATACGGTACTACCGGCGACGGACAGTTTAACTTTCCACGCAGTGTCGCGGTAGACACCGGCGGCAACGTTTATGTGGTGGATGATGAAGGTAATTGCATTCATAAGTTCAACGCTACCGGTACCTTCCTGACCAAGTGGGGATCATACGGCACCGGCGACGGACAGTTCAATCTTCCACACGGTGTCGCGGTGGACGCCGGCGGCAATGTTTATGTGGCGGATTATAATAATTGTCGCATCCAGAAGTTTAAACCAGTTAAATGACCCAGGCCGGTTACGGAGCTAAGAGACTTAACCCCTTCTTTATCGAAGGTATAAGTACACCAAAAAAATAAAAAACTCGCCTGTACCTTGTTTAAACTGTTCCTTGTCAAGTAGAAAGGTAAAAAATTAAAAATTCATGCTATTAAGGTCTGATTTCGATATTCTATCGGATGGAGGCAAGTCAATCAAATGACTAGCCTCCTAGTCAAATACGTATTGTCTAAAGGAATGGACAGGATGCCTTTTGCCAAGTTACTTATCATTACTCCGCCCCGCACAGCTTGTAATACAACTCCCTGATTTGCTGCTCCGGCGCAAGCTCCAGTTCTTTTTTCAAAAGCTTAACCAGGGTTTGATATTGATTGCCGGCGGCCAGTAGTTATTGTAAAACTCGATATTTTCTTGTATTCATCCTCTTTTGAGAAAACCTTGATCAAAGATTGATCAAAACCATGTTATACGCTATACCTAACAAAGAAGTTTTTTTATTAGAAATAAATTGGGGGTAGTAATCTTGATTGAGGAAGTTAGTTTTGAATTAAATAAAGATTTTATACATCAATTTCGTAAATATGCCTATAAAGGTAAGTTAAAGGAGTACATAGATTACTTTGATAGATTTGCTCATCATTTCTTTATCTATGATAAGAACGGTAGAAAGATTGTCGGTATGTTTAGGATTTTAAGGAATGATGAGATTGATAGGTTTGAAATTGATGAAGATTCGGGTTCAAGTTTTGCAAAAGAAAGTCGCGGAGTTGAAATCAGTCGCCTATGTACAGACCCGTGTTTAAAGGGAAATTCTATGTGTATAGTCCAGATGTTTAAATTTATGATTAATTATTGTAAAGAAAATAATATTGAATTTACGGTTGCAGGTTCAAAACAGGAGTTAATGTCTTTCTATACTAAAGTGGGATTTCAAGTATGTGGAGAGGAGTATAT
>JAEZJK010000117.1 GCA_023415835.1 Bacillota bacterium | reverse complement strand
GCTGCTTAATTAAGTAGCCGTCCAAACCGAGCTTAACCCGGGAGGTCGGGGCGGGCGTCAAATAAACCGGGACGCTCATCAGCCAATTCGCGGAGGCTGATGCTAAGATCATCGCGATAGCCGAGTTACAGTTCGTCCGTAGACGGTAACAAAGCGAAATTTAAACTGCGGCCTGCACCCGGAGAAGCCTATGTGGCTGCCTTTTCGGACGGGGGTTCGACTCCCCCCGCCTCCACCAATTTAAAGATAAAACCAGCTAAAAGGCTGGTTTTTGTTTTTATTCGGTGGTCGCTGCAACCTTCTCGCCGGATTCATTTTTTTGGGCGAGATCGAGTTCCAACGCTTCGGCATACAGGGCTTTCCCAGCCTGAAGCTTGGGCTCGTCATAACCGTAATTTGCCAGCGCTGTTTTGATCGTGTCATCCGAGAGGGTGTTTTCGATCATGGTTTTGGCGGACATTAGGAAGTCGTTAACCTTGTTTCTGGGTACGTTCATAATTTTAGCCTCCTTTTTGATATTTTTTTCTGATTTTAGAGCTAACTCAAGAAAGATAATTTAAAAACAACTCACCTTGCCTTATACCATGAAGAAATACTGAAAGTCGTGTCAATAGAGAGGAAAGGATGATCAAGACGGAAAATAGAAAACCCGATCCACATGCCCCTTTTTGTTGAGACGGTAAACAGAAACAAGATCGGAACAGAGAGGGGCTGGATCAATATAACTATAAGTGCTATTGGCGTGGGGTGAGTCGTAATTGACATCTGGGCCATACATTTTAGTTAAACAAAGTTTATAATCAGTAATTTTTTTAGCTTTCATCTTTTTTGCCGTTTAGTCATTATTTCGTATCGTTCTTCCATCATTTCGAGTAGTTCCATGAATGTTTCGGATCGTTTTATAATTATTCCGGGTCGTTTAATTATTATTTCATGACGTTCTTCCATTATTTCATGAGGTTTCATAATTATTTCGGATCGTTTGATCACTTTTCTCCGTCGTTTAGTCATTATTTCTTGTAGTTTTATGATTCTTTCATAAAGTTGGATGATTCTTGCCTGGGGTTTGAAGGTTTTTTGGCGTGGTATAAGCGAACTTAAATTTTACCCTTTACCCTTTACCTTTTACAATTTACAATTTTACTGGGCGGCCTGGGCGGGGGAGGTTGAGGCGGCAGCTCTGGAAAATCCGGACTATATCATCAATACCACTCCGGCATGGCGGCCGGTGATTGAAGCGCTTAAGAATTTGGAATCCGGCGGGAGGGGAGCAAAAGTCTTAAGGATCGGGTAAATTCCATACTCTTGCATTGGTTTTTTTCAATAATGACGCACCTTTTAAAACCAATGAAGGAAAACCACCTTCGAGCAGCGTATATCGTATATTAAATTAACGGAAAGAAGGCTGCTTAATGTTAGGGACCAAACTTCAGGCGCCCGCTATCAATAAAAATATTATCAGCCGTGAAAAGCTCCATCAGAAACTGGAACGCGGCTCGGAATCCAAACTCACGCTGGTTATTGCACCTGCAGGATATGGCAAGACCACCGCCGTCCTTGATTGGCTAAAAAATTGCGGCCTGTCTTCGGGGTGGCTGTCGGTAGATACCCACGATAATAATCCGATCCTTTTTTGGCGCTATTTTTGCGCTGCGCTGGATGAAATCGCCCCGGGTATCAGTAACAACGCCGAATATGTCTTTGCTTCCCCGGAACTGCTGCAAGCCAACATTCAGATTAACATCGTCGTCGACCGGCTGGCGGAGCTAAAATCCGATTTTTTGCTGGTTCTGGATGATTTGCACTTAATCACTGATCAATCGATCTTAGGAGGGCTCTCCTATCTGATAAGCTATCTGCCGGAAAAAATGCATTTGATCATCATCAGCCGGACGGAGCCCGGATTGGAAACGGTAAAGCACCGGATTAAATGGCAGATCGAGCGGGTTGATCAAAAAGACCTGCGCTTTCGGAATGCGGAAATTTCCCAATTTTTTAAAGCCCGAGGATTCAGTCTGGAAAGCGATGCCTTGAAAAAGGTGGAAAGCTACACCGAAGGATGGGCTGCGGCGCTGGTGGCGGTGGCCATGTCCCTGGAGGATGAAAAAGGAAGTCGTGATGTTATTGGGTCGCTCGCCCAATCCAACCGGGATATTGAAGCATATCTCAAAGCTGAGGTCCTCAGTACCTGGCCGCCCGAGAAAAGGGCCTTCGCTATGAAAACCGCTATCCTGGACACCCTCTCCGCAGCGATTTGCGACGCCGTCACCGGAGACCATAACGCCCGCCGGATGCTGCAAGAGCTTCATGAAGGAAACGGCTTTTTGATGGTGGTGGATGAGACAAAACAAGAATACCGGTACCATTATCTATTTAAAAACTTTCTTTACAAGCTGCTTTTGGAAACCGACCCGGAAGGAATTCCGGGCTTACATACTAAGGCTGCCTACTGGTTCCGGGAGCACGGTTTGATCCCGGAATCCATTGAATATTTGTTAAATGGCGGATCATATCGGGAAGCTTGTAAACTGATTGAACAACAAATTGAACCTCTCGTTCACAAAAACGATTTTGGCTCGCTGTTGTCATGGATCGAACGTCTGCCGGAGGAGTTAAAGGATAAGAACTTTCAGATCGCTATAGCATATGGGATCTATTATGCGGAAACCGGCCGGTATGACTTGGCCCGGCAACGGCTGGACCGGATGAAAGCTCTGCAAGATGATGACCGCTATACCTCCATCCCCGGATGGGACAAATACTTCCGTATTGCTTGCTCCTTGGTAGAGGCTAACCTGTTGATCCGGGAAGGCAAAATTGATTGCCTGCCGGAGATTGTAGCCGTGGCTGAGACCAGTGCCGACCAGTATTATAAAATGCCTGAATATAATGATTTTAATACGGCCGATATCTACTTTTACCGCTCTCCCCTCTACAAGATGGCGGGATTTTTCGGGCATAATCCCGATCAATACGGTAAGGTGGTCGAAAGCTACCGCAGAATGATCTCCGTAAATCCGGGCTATGCGCCGCTGGGAATCGGTGAATACCTGTATGAAAACAACCGGCTGGAAGAAGCCCTACCTTATCTGCTGAAGGCGCTGGAAGAGGCGGAGAAAGCCAATTGTCCCGGCGCTCTTGTTCCTACCATGGTGGACATTGCCCGGATTAGAAGGGCCCGGGGCGACCTGTCGGGCGCTTTGGAAGTGCTGGAGGAATGCGGGAGGAAGCTTCAAAACTTCGGCAAGGCCCATTGGCTTTATTTGATTCAGGCCTTCCGGTGCCGGTTATATTTGGATAGGGGAGAAACGGTCAAGGCGGAGGAATGGTTGGCTTCCCGCCAGCTTAATACCTTTATCGAAATCAACCGGATCCGGGAGTTTGAATTACTGGTATATGCAAGGGTGATGATTGCAAAAAAGCGTCTGCATGATGCCAAACTGTTGTTGCAAAGGCTACTTACTTTTACTGAGGAGAATACCAGGCTCCATAGCCGGGTGGAGGTATTGAATCTGCTGGCTTTGCTGGACTACCAAAACAATAATCTGCCCGGAGCCCTGACATACCTGGAAGAATCCCTGAAGATTGGGATGGCTGAAGGCTATGTCCGAAGTTATATGGATGAATTTCTTCCCATGAACCGGTTGTTAAGGTATTATACTACAGCGCGCCGAAAACAGACTGATCAACAAGCTACTCAACAACTGACAGATTATGCCAAGGATCTGTTAAGACAGATGCATGAAAGTTTTCCGGAAACCATGGAATCATATATTGAAGCTACGCCGGCAGGAATGATCGAACGCCTCACGGAGCAGGAAAAAAAAGTTTTGGAATTGTTGCTGGAGGCCTATACTAACCAGGAGATCGCCCGGCGATTGGGGATCGGGTTGCGGACCGTCAAAACATATACCGGCAATATTTACAGTAAGCTTGGGGTAAAAAACCGGGCCCAATGCGTGAAAATGGCTCGTGAGGCCAAGTTGCTGAAGAAGTCCTGAAACTTATGGAGATAAATTAAATGATGATGTTACCGAGATACCTGCCCTAGCTGTAGGTATTTTTTTTATCGTACTTTGGTACGATGCGCTGGTTTCCATTTTATACTAAAATGAAACTACTCCTTATTATCTTTATTGAAGGTTGGATTTCAATTTATGTATGATCATCTCCCGCACATTTTATTATTTGTGATTGCCGTTTTATTCATCCACGGATTGGCGATTTATGCCTGGCGGTTACGGCCCATGCCCGGAGCGTTGCCGTACGCCGTGCATAAGGCGGGAATCGTCCTGTTATTGCTCTCCTTGCTGATGGCCTCAATCAGCGCTAAATTTGCAGAAAAACTTTTCTGGGTCCGGATGTACCATTCCGGAACTTTTATTGCCATGCTGGCCTGGTTGGCGTTGACTCTGCAAATCACCGGCCGGGGGAAATGGTTGAACCGCCTGACCGTCACAGGCATGCTGATGGTTCTGGGAACGGCCCTCGCCATCCTCTTCTCCGATGAACGATACGGCTTATACTGGGCCAGGATCTGGGAAACAGGGGCCGGAGTCCGTGAGATTATGGGAATTTGGGGCAGCTTAATCATTTATTCCGGATATATGGCTCTACTGTTTTGTACTGGCCTGTTTTTTCTACGATTTTTAGGGCTGCGGGGCATCCTGCGGGCTCAGGCCGGGATTATGACCTTTTCCACTTTTATTACGATGACCGGTCATTTTTGCTGGAAGGCGGGGGCTACTCCGGAAATCCGCCAGGATTCGCTGGCAACCGCCTTTATTATCTCCGGGTTGTTGGATGCCTTTGCTCTTTTCAAATTGCGGTTGTTTGACATCATGCCGGCAGCTCAGGCCATGGTAACCCAAATCATGGGTGACGGCCTGTTGGTAGTGGACAAACTGGGAATCGTGGTGGGTGTCAATTCCGCGGCGGAACGGATCATCGGCAAACCAAGCCCGGAAATTTGCGGCAATCCAATCGGGGATACTTTCGAACCTTGGCAGGAATTGAGCGGTTTAGCCAGCCGCCGGAAAACGGGTAGTACCGAATTATTAATAAACGGGGAGTTTTACAATGTGATGGTTGAGCCCTTATCCGTGTGGGGTGTGGGATTAATGGGCTTAACCATCGTTTTTCATAACATCTCCGCTGAAAAAAAAGCGCAAGAACTTTTAATCCAACAGGAACAAGCTGCGGCGGTTATTAAAGAGAGGGACCGGCTGGGACGGGAACTTCACGACGGGCAAGGACAAATGGTAAGTTACTTGACGATGCAACTGGAAGCGGCCCGTTCCTGGATCGCCCGCAGCCGTCCCGAGCAAGCGGACTCTTTGTTGCAGGATTTGGTGGGGATGACCCGGGGCCTGCACACCGATATCCGGGAATCCATCACCAGCCTGAAAAGCAACCTGGATCAAAACGGTTTTTTAGGCACGTTATCCGGCTATCTGGAATGGTTCGGCCGCAATTACGGCATCGAAACCGAGCTGATGGTGACGGAGAACGTAAAAGAAGAGCTGTTTTCCCCAGTTGGCGCAGTGCAACTCCAGCGAATCATTCAGGAAGCGCTGACCAATCTCCGCAAACACGCCAAAGCGCGGAGGGTCCAGGTCGTCGTTGCCGCCGTCGACAACGCAGTCGAGATTGCGGTGAAAGATGACGGCATTGGTTTTGATGTCGCCAAATCATTGGCGAAACAGGGAAGTTACGGGCTTCAGATCATGATGGAACGGGCTCAGGAAATCGGAGCCGGTTTACGGTTCGACTCTCGGCCGCAGGCGGGAACGAGCGTGAAGATTACAGTTCCGATCATAAAAAATTGAAAATGAAAGGGCGTTATCCTAATGCGGTTACTCTTGGTGGATGACCATGTTTTGTTTTTGGAGGGGCTGCGTAACCTATTGCTGGCCAACGGGTTCGAAATTGTCGGGACCGTAACCGGCGGCCGGGAAGCTTTGGCTCAAATTGAATCATGCCGGCCCGATGTGGTTTTGCTCGATGTGCAAATGCCCGATATCGACGGGGTTGAAACAACGCGGCTCATCAAGGCGAAATATCCCGATCTTAAAATCGTAATGTTGACGATCACCCAGGATGACCGGTATCTTTTTGAAGCTATTAAAGCCGGAGCGTCGGGTTACCTGTTGAAGGGTTTGGAGAAGGAGAAGTTCATTGAACTTTTAAAGGGAATGGATGATGGCGAAGCACCGCTCTCCTCCGGTCTGGCTGGCAGGATTATTACTGAATTCGCCCGCAGGGAAAATGAGCGGTCAATGCAAAATCAAGCCGAACAAAAGTTAACCGAGTGGCTGACGCCGCGCCAGTCGGAGATCCTGTGCAAAGTGGCCCAGGGGATGACCTACAAAGAAGTCGGAGCGGAGTTGGATATCAGTGAGGCCGCTGTCAAATACCATATGGGGGAGATCACTTCCCGGCTGCAACTGGAGAACCGGGCCCAGGTGGTCGCCTACGCCGCGAAACTGGGATTGGCATCCGGCCGGGAATGATTTAAGTTTAAACTGTAACTGAAAACATTTTTTCCGAAAAGTATAGGTTTCCTATACTTTTTTTTGTTGCCAAACTATACTTTGGTCTAGTGTCCTTCTGGGCCGGAGCTGCTATGATTAACGTGTTTATATATTAGTTATCGACAGGAGTTGAGCCATGGCCAGGGCGGAAGTGCTTTTTTGCGGAAATTCGCTTTATCTTGACAGTCTGGCTGCCGGACTCCGGACCGGCGGGCGGATTCGGGTCTCCCGGTCGGAATCGTCCAACTTTCCCATAACGGAGGAGTTGCGGATGCTCCACCCGGACGGAGTGATATTTGAGCTGGAACATCACCCATTTGAACTTTTGGTCGCCGATTTTATTACATCGCTTCCTTTGACTCGCTTTATCGGGATCCATCCCGACGGTGAGACAATGACGGTTTATTCAGCAACTGGAAACCGTTTAGTTCCGGTGGCGGAGTTGGAGGGGGTAATTTTGGAGACGGCGGAGGAATCGGGGAACGACTCATTATTAAACAATATTTCAAAATAACGAAAGGGGATTTTGCGATAAAAAGATTTTTTCCCATGGTTTTAGCGTTGATGCTTATCCTGACCCTAGCTATCGCCGGCTGCGGCGGAGGTAATAGCGGGAGTGGAAATCCGCCCGAAGCGAATCCTCCGTCATGGAAGTTGGTCGGTAGCGCCGGATTCTCGGGAGGGAATGCGCCTTATACTTCGATTGCCATCAACAGTAACAACGTGCCTTATGTGGTATATTGCGATGTGGATAATTATAGCAGTAAAGCCACAGTGATGAAATTTAATGGGTCCAATTGGGTAAATGTCGGTGACCCAGGCTTCTCGGCGGCAGGGGTTGCGGCTTTTACTTCTATTGCCATCGACAGTAATGACGCGCCTTATGTGGCTTATCGAGATAAGAATTATGGCTATAAGGCCATAGTGATGAAATATAACGGGTCCGGTTGGGAAAGTGTCGGTGTCTCCGGCGGCTTCTCAGCGGTACCGCGTTTTACGCCTCTATAGCCTTCGACAATCATAATGTGCCCTATGTGGCTTACGAAGATGGCAGTATCTCGAAATTAACGGTAATGAAATATACCGAGACTTCCGGTTGGGAAAATGTCGGCAGCGCCAGTATCTCGGCGGGTGATGCGAAATATTGCAAAATCGCCATCGATAACAACGGCGTGCCTTATGTGGTTTATAAAGATAATGCTAATAGCCTAAAAGCTACGGTCATGAAGTACAGTAGCGGAGCTTGGAATCTGGTCGGCAATGCCGGTTTCTCGACGGAAAATGCGGAGGCATCTCACACCTCCATAGCCATAGACAGCAACTGCATACCTTATGTGGTTTATCAAAAATATAGTGGTAGCTATAAAGCCACAGTCATGAAGTTTGCGCCGTAAGGATTGGCGGGATGCCATAACGCAGTCGGCCTTTACTATATGAACGGTAACGTTTTTAAGTTGTGCTTCGACTGGTATGCCGAACAGGCTTCAGTCCAACAACTGATGATTGCGGCTGATACTATCGAAGTACTACCTCGTATATTAGCGCCGTTACCAAAGAACATCCGTATGAAAGCGGCAACTATCTGGGCTTTCGGCCTGTGAGGACTGCTCCATGATTTATATTTCAAAATAAAGAAAGGAGATATTATGATGAAAAGACTTTTTCCCATTGTTTTAACGTTGGTGCTTATGCTGACCCTGGCCATCGCCGGTTGCGGCGGTGGCAATAGCGGTGGGCCGTCGAATCCGCCGCCGGGGAACCCTCTGGCGGCCCCCCGGAATATAAAGGTAACTGCGGCCGATAAACAATTGACAGCGGAGTGGGATGCCGTGGACGGCGCCACCTGTTATCAAGTATGGTATGGAACCGGAAATAGCAGCAGTTCAGCCCTTCAATCCGGGGGGGATATCCCCGCCACTTCGTATACCATTCCCGGGTTGGACAATGACCAGCTGTATTATATTTGGATTAGGGCCAAAAATAGCTCCGGACTGGGTGAGTTCAGTGCTCCCGTCAGTGAGACCCCCAAATCGCCCTTGGTTACTCCGGCCACCCCGGCAGCGCCGGCGCTGACCCCTGGAAGCAGTTGTTTACAGGTCTCCTGGTCTGCGGTAACCGGGGCTACCAGTTACCAGGTATATTATGCCACTTCCAGTAGCGGTCAAAAGACCCAATTTGGCACCGATTATACGGAGTCTTCCTGCGCCATCACCGGCCTGGCCAATGGAACGGCTTATTATGTTTGGATCACCGCCAAGAATTCGAAAGGAAGCAGCGACTATAGTCTGGCAGCGAGCGGAACCCCTGTTCCTATTCCTGCAGCACCGGGGGCGCCGGCTTTAACCGCGGGCGACCGGCAAATTACCGTCGATTGGACTGCGGTAACCTGGGCAACCAGTTATCAGGTATGGTATTACTCATCAAATAACATCGGTTCAGCCAGCCAATACGGGAACGATATTACCGGAACCACTTGCACCATTACCGGGATAAACAACGGGACCCGATACTATGTCTGGGTCAAAGCCAAGAATAGCGCCGGGGTTAGCGGATTTAGCCCTCAATATAATATTTATGTACCGATATCTATTGGAGAGATCGCCGGAGGAACCGGAACTTATGCAGATAACGATTGGATTTCCTTTGGTAAAACTTTTTCTAAGGTTCCGGTGGTTCTGGTAAACGCTCATAACGGAAGCGGACAACCATTCATCGCAGGGATCCGGGACGAATCCGGTTTAGCGCCTGATAAGACTGGATTCACTTTGAAACTGCACGACTTGGACAACAATGTGGTCACCAATAAATCTACTGTACAATGGGTGGCCATCAACCCGGCTTACAGTTCGCAAGTGGAAGTGTTAGCGAAAACTGTACCTTTCTGTTATGATGGCGAATATATCCCCTTTGACCATACCTTGTCCGCGACATATCCGATTGTTATCTGTTCCGCCTATGACAATTCCATGGCATACCCGCTCATCGCGGCTCCGTATAATATAAACTCTAATGGATTTACCATTTCTTTGAAAGACGCCGATGGCAATCCATCGACCGCATGCATGAGCTATATCGCCCTTGTTCCGCCAATCAATTATAATTATTATAAGGAAGTGGCCATGGTCGCCAGTTATACTACCTATAACAATAATGGCTCGGTCCTTTTTAGTCTGACCCGGAATGCCGACGCCGTGCTCTGTTCAGCCCAGAAAAACAATTTTGCGTATGCGGTAGCGGCCCGGGATAATAACCAGTACGGATTTTACCTGGGTTTGTTTGATTATGACGGGGCTGCGGGAACCAGTGTTTGGACTTCCTGGCTGGCGTTGGGGTTTAAATAGGGTATGGATATTTATCAAAAACAAAATCAAGGAGGTACTTACCGATGTCTTGCAACAATGATCCGGTTTATCACTCCACCGATTATCTCAGTGCCTGCGCCAACGCAGATTCATTACGACAGAGTTTGGAAGAAGTAGGATTCCAGGTGCAAAAGGGAGCCTTTACCTCAGTAGACTTTTTCAAATTGTATCAGGAGAAATTAGTCCGTTCCTGCAACGGCAATAATGCCGATAATCCTTATTTCGCCTGCGCCATGCCGCTTTCACCCGGCCAAACCTGCCCGGATTACCTCGATATCGATAAAGACCAAGATCCTAAGCTTTATTTGTCCTTCCGGCTGCGCCCCAATGAAGCCATTGTTTTAGTGGGGAAAACTCCGCCGGAGGTCAAATATTTCAGCTACTTCGCCTTCCTCAGTACCCGGTCGCCGGATTATGCCCGTAATCCCTGGTTAAACCCGCCAATCCCGATTGAGCTAATGAAGACCAAGCCGGTTGTAACTCCACAGGTTATTCCAGATCTGGACGATCGATCAATCGCCCGGCGGGAGATGATCTTTGCCGGATTGGGCGATACCTTGAACCGGCTTAGCCTGAGCACCCCCGGTACACCGGGCGCAACGGCGGGTAATCCCTTTGAACAGCCGGTAGTGCTGATTTTCACGGCCTCCCAAGAGATTAATGAAATGGCCAGCGAGGCCGCCCTTGCTGCCGGATACCCCGCCTCGGCCATCAATACCGGGATCATTCCCATTGATTTTGTCAAACTGGGCGTGGATGAAGGGGATGATACGTTTTCCATCGGCCACCGGATTTCCAAAAATCCCACGGATCAAGCAGCCTTTGAAGAATATATAAAAAAGCCGGGTCTATCCGTCTTCCGGATTACCGGTCCGCTCAATCCGGCCGCCAAATATTTCCCGGTCCCGAAGCTGACGCCCCGGGGCAACGGGCCGTATGGAACTTTCTTTCTGGAACCCGCTGCATTCTTTACGCCGGGCCATTTTGGACAAATATCAGGCCGATTATATTCCCGTTGAATTACAGACTAATATCTGGCTCAATGAAAGCTACGAAGCCATCCAACAGAACCTGGACAATCTGGGAGAAAGCCGGGACACCACCTATCTTGGAACCGACGCCTTCGTTTTGCCTACGGATGCCTTTGCCGTAGCCTTTGGGGTCAATCATGCCCGGACCGGAAAATGTTTTTACTCCAATATTGTTGTCTATGGCAGTAAATTGGACAACGGGGTAGTCTCCGTAACCGATGACGAGTTTGCCGGCAGCGCCAGGGATTTTATTGACGGAGCGGCCAGTGAGTATCTTTATGCCTGGAAGTT
Source organism: Bacillota bacterium (assembly GCA_023415835.1). Classification (GTDB taxonomy): domain Bacteria; phylum Bacillota; class UBA4882; order UBA8346; family UBA8346; genus JAAYHS01. The sequence continues at coordinate 6,181 of JAEZJK010000117.1, read as the reverse complement.
CACGTATGATAACAGACAGAACGGGCAGCCCCATTGTACGGTGATCCCCACTGAACTGACTCCCGGTTTGCTGCCGCCATATTACGTCGTGGCCGGTGATAATATTTACTTCGGTTTCAGGGCCTATCTGGAACCCACCACCAAGGTGGGGCCGGCCTGGCATGAACTCCTGTTTGACCGGGTGATTGTTTTTGTACCGAAGGCAAAGGAATAAAGCGGATTACTTTGATTACCGGTTTGATAACCGCGCTGCCTTTGGTCTGAGCAATAGGGATCCTTCCTAGCAGTAATGCACTGACGGTCTTTTCACCCGCCGGAAATCGCTAGACTCCGGTTGAGGAACTCGCAAGGGTAATTTGTGGCTAAAAAGTATAGGTTTCCTATACTTTTTTTTGTTGCCAAACTATACTTTGGTCTAGTGCCCTTTCGGGACTTAATTGCTATGATTAAATTGTTTTAAATTTACCAACTGACGGGGGTTGAACCATGACCAGGGCGGAAGTGGTTTTTTGCGGCAATTCGCTCTATCTTGACAGTCTGGCAACTGGACTCCAGACCGGCGGGCGGATTCGGGTCTTCCGTTTGGAGTCGTCGATCCGTCCTTTAGTAGAGGCGTTGAAGATGCTCCACCCGGATGGAGTGATTTTTGAGCTGGAACAGTACCAGTTTGAACTTTTAGTCTCCGATTTCATTACAGCTTTTCCTTTGATTCGATTCATCGGGATTCATCCCGATGGAGAGACAATGACGGTTTTTTCACTAACTGGAAATCGCTTGATCCCGGTTGCGGACTTGGAGAGGGCAATTTTGGAAACGGCGTCGGAATAATGGGGAAAACGGATTATTATTGCCGTACTTTGGTACGATATGCGGTTTTCATTTTATATTACAACCAAAAATAATTGCCTTCGGTTTATTATGAGCGAGTTTCATAATTACAAAAATTTATCTTCGCATGCAATATATAGTGTAGGTTTTATTTTAGTCTATCAATATATTGTTGCGAAGCCGGAAAAAAGGAATTATGAAACCGCCTAATATTAAGATTCATTCCTGGCTATTCAATATCAAATTCTATTTCAAAATTGTGAAAGGAGATTTTAAGATGAAAAGACTTTTCCCTATCACTTTAATGGTAATGCTTATTTTGACCTTGGCTATCACCGGTTGTGGCGGGAGTAGTAACCCAGGTGACGGCAATCCCAAGTGGTGACAATCCTGGCGGGACAACCAACACTCCCGGCCCAATCAAGCACTTATACCGTTGGCGGCGTATCTTCAATATGCGCTATGCCCGATGGAGCAACCGGCAAAGAACGGCATCCGGTGACGACTGTCAATTGGCGGGACGCCATGGTCTGGTGTAATGCGCTGACCGAATATTATAATGCCCAAAAAACGGAACGAACCTTGCCTGCGTATATACCGACGGCAGTAATATTATCCGGGATTCAAGGGATTCTAACGGGACAGTGTGCGACAACGTAAATGCCGGTTCAACAGCAAAAGGCTTCCGCCTGCCGACCAGAAACGAATGGGAACTGGCGGCCCGGTATCAAGACGGGTCAACCTGGACACCTGGCAATCACGTTAGTGGAGATAACACCAGTTTTTGTTCCTCTAACCCGCCTGATGCCGGTAGGTCAACGGTGTTTGGCAATTATGCATGGTATTACACTAACAGCGGATCCGCCACCCATCAGGTAGGTGATAAAACCGCCAACGCTTTGAAGATCAAAGATATGAGTGGAAACGTTTGGGAATGGTGCTTTGATTGGTATCCGGATATGAGGGTTCCTACCGGGTAAGGAGCGGCGGAAACTGGTTGTATCCCTCCTTCTACCTACAGATTGGCCTAGTGAGTAGCGCCACCCCGGTTGAGGCCACCGATATCTTAGGCTTTTGTGTCGCGAGGGCTCAATGATTTTTTGGTTTCCATGTGAGCATGATCTTTTTTGATGTACTTAGGTAAGATTTGCGGTTTTCTATTCTATGCTACCATAAAAATAATTTACGTTCGGCTTTATCAAGAGTCATTCCTAGGCCATTAAATAAATATCAAATTCTATTTCAAAATTCAAAAAGGAGATTTTGCGATGAAGAAACTTTTCCCAACCACTTTAATTGTAATGCTAATTTTAACCTTGGTTACCACTGGTTGTGGCGGGAGTAACAGCACACCTACACCTACACCGACCACTATTTACACTGCCGGATATATTAATGACGGTTATGAACGAGCCTGTTATTGGACGAATAATAACACTACTCCTACAATTGTCGGTGCTAATGGGTCGAATTCGCGTGCGAATTCGATCTGCGTCTCCGGGGGCAATATTTACATCGCGGGATATATTTGTAACAGTTCTAATAAAACCCAAGCCTGTTATTGGACGAATTCAGACCAAAATCCAACAATCCTCGGCCCGGTCGATTCATCGGCAACTTCAATCTGTATCTCCGGGGGGAATATTTATACTGCCGGGGAAATAACGGTTAATGGCCGTTCTAATGCCTGTTACTGGATGAATTCCGACACTGAGCCCACTAATCTCCATCCAACCGGAACGACTTTTTCAACGGCAAATGCGATCTGTTTCTCCGGAGGCACTATTTACACCGCGGGATATTACTTTGATGGTACTTATACAATAGCTTGTTTCTGGACGAAAAATAGTCCATCTCCAACAAAATTCGATGTGACTAAAACCAATTCACAAGGTTTAGCGATCTGTGTCTCGGAGGGCAATATTTACACCGCCGGAGCTATAAAAAAAGAGGATTCCACCAAATACCAAGCCTGTTATTGGACTAATACCAAAAAAGATCCTACAGTTGTCGGTGCAGACGGGTCAACTTCATGGGCGAATTCGATTTATGCGGCCGGAGGGATTATTTACACCGCCGGGTTCATTGATGATGGTTATGATCGAGCCTGTTACTGGACGAATTCAAACCAGACTCCGACAATTATCGGTGCGGCCGGGACAGATTCACGTATTAATGGGATTTATGTCTCCGGGGGTAATATTTACACTGCCGGATATATGAATGATGGATCCCATGGTCGAGCCTGTTATTGGATGAATACCGGAAGCGCCACATACGTTGGCTTGACAGGGTTTAATTCGTTCGGGCAATCAATCTGCGTCCAGTAAGGAGATTCTTAGGCAATTACATATCAAATTATATTTCAAAATAGAGAAAGGAGATTTTGTGATGAAAAGACTTTTTCCTATCACTTTAATGGTAATGCTTATTCTGACCCTGGCCATCGCAGGCTGCGGTGGAGGTGGTAACCCGGGTGGCGGCAATCCTGGCGACAATCCCGGCGACAGCACGCCTCCCAATGCTCCCGTTAGCCCAACCGTGACTGCGGCCACTGGGCAACTGACTATTACTTGGCCTATGGTAACCGGGGCCACCATTTATCAGGTATGGTATGGAACAACCGATGACTTAAGTAAGGCAATTCAATACGGAGGAGACTTTTCCGGAATAGCCTGCCTAATCACCGGGTTGAACAATGGAACACCTTATTATGTCTGGGTCAAGGCTAATAATAGTGCCGGAACTATCAGTGTTAGCCCCTCCGGCAGCGGTACCCCCACTTTGCCTGCTCCAGTAAAGAGCGATGCCTTTTTTGTTTACGGAGGTTCTGGTTCTGATTCAATAATTCTAAGAATGAATGATTCCGGTTCCAACGATACCGTCGTTAATTCTTCTGCAGGGGTGCTGTTAGCACTATTCTCCACTTCTCTGGACCGGACCAAGATGGCTTATCTTTATTCTGATAGTGATTCTTATATAAAGTTTAAGGACTCCAGCGGCACCAAAGATATTACTCCCTCAGACTTTAACTTTTCAGGTGAGTTTTCAATGGCCCTTTCTCCCGATGGCTCGAAACTGGCCTATGCCGGTGATAATTATACGAACACTCATATTTGGGTAATCTCAACAACTACAGGGGCCGCGCTTAAACTCACCAATTGCGCCGACGGTCAGGATAAGTACCCCACTTGGTCGCCGGACGGAACCCAAATTGCTTTTGTGCACTTCGATGGCGCTAAAAATGCCAAGATTTACAAGGTAAATGCTGACGGCAGCAGCACTGACCCATACGGCAATGAGCTATTCAATTGGGATACAACAAGTACCAGTAATGAATCTCTGATGAGCCTGGCGTGGTCTCCGACCAATCCCTACCAAATGGCATGTAGTTCCAGGATAAGTTCTTCCAACCCAAGGTTTTGCATTTATACTTTAAACCTGACGACAAAAGAAAGAAATAAACTAACAAACAATAGCACCCAGCATGAGCAGTACCCTCACTGGTCCAAAGATGGCAATTACATTTTTTATGAAATAAATAAGAACATCTATTATAATTCCATCAATAACTCAAGTAGCTCCGGTTCTCAAATCACAACAGACGGTAAATCATCCTTTTATGGATGGACTCCGTCGTAATCGGAGTGTTTTACCAATTTGGCAGTGACTATTGAACCATAGTTATGAAATAAGCACCGTTAGGGTGGCTGTAAATAAAGATTATTTAAAAAGCGTTTTGTTTAATCGGAGAGCGGATGAAGGCAGGTCATTCAAAGGGCTGAAATCATCCGCTTTCATCTGCCGGTGGAGTAAACGCTTACCTAGGCATCCATTCCCTCCGGATGTCAGCATCTTCAGATCCATCTTTGAATCCACCGAGGGAAGGGGCCTGGGGTTTAGGTGAAATAGGCATTAAGGTGAAGTTTTTGACACAGAGGAAAATTCATTTGAAAAAACAACTCCTATCAAATAGTTTCATCATTTTGATAAAACGCCGCCAACATTCCCAGGAGCCACATATGTACATGGAAATAAGGGATTCCGGAGAAGAATTTCACTACTTTATTATTTAGCGCTTAATTAATCTCGAATAACGGGTATTCCAGCTTTTGCTTGATGAATTCATCCAATTCGCCGATCTTCTCCGGGTAACCTTTAAGTTTATCCGCGAGTTGATCCCGGAGTTCCAGCAGTTTTTCGGTTTGTAAATCATACTGGCGAATTATATTAAAATCTTTCGAAATTGTTTTCTGATCAACCAAGCCTATCTCATTGAGAAAACGCACTTCCGCCCGGAAACCCTCGCTGAACCTGATAATGATCCACTCTCCATTGCAAGCGCCCTCAAGAATTCTCTCCAGATCAGTCGTGAAAGTTTTAATAATCATATCTTCTTGAGCGGGGTCGCTTTTCATATTTTTAATGGATTGGATCCAATCGATGATCATGGTTCGAACACCTCCACGCTTACTTAGAGTTCTTAATTGTCGAATAATGATATTTTCCGCGCTACCATAAAAAAAGGCCTGCATTGGCAAACCTTTTTGGTTTTTTTTTGATTATATTTGAAGATAAGAAGGGAAGAGTATTGTGTAAGCAGTGTCAGAACATTAATTCGGGTAATGGAAGTTTGAAAAGGCCGACAACTTTTTATCTGTCGCCCCTGCTATTGTGAATGAATTTTACTCAAAACCCAGTGTAAGTGTTTAGTGTAAAAATAAACTTCATAGGTTTTATCGCCTTGCTTTAAATCAAAGTAAACCTTCGCGAATTGCCCCTCGGGAACTGTCCGGGTCGATGTTACTTCGAAGTCCCGGTATTTTTCGCCGCGCCACGAGAATAACATGGGCATTATCGTTCCATCCAGCTGAAACGCTACCAACATTCCGATTTGCTCGTTGATTGTCTTGATCATCATATCCTCCGATTATATTCCCTAATATAACATAGAAAAGTCAATTTTAGAAGTTTAAGATCTTTGAATAGTTATATATTTAGCATCTACCGTCTAAAAACGAATCTAAAATACCAAGCCTTTCATCATTCCGGCAAACTTTTTGTCATTTAAGAGATTAGTATCTAATAATAAAACATCTACTCGACAGCTTCCATTATTTTGTAAGTTTGACTTGATTTTGAATGACTCTTGAATAATAATAAAAGGGACAGTAATGATTTCGAATGAGAGGGCGTTGGTTACGGCCAAAACTTCGAAAGGAGGAAACCAAGTGATTACTATTACTTATGGTTGGCTCGAAGAAGAGGTGTCTTGGAAGTTAAATCAGGTTACGGATAATCCTCTAAAGATTCCAACGATGGGTACCGCAATAACCGAAGCGCAAGCAAAAAT
>JAEZJK010000072.1 GCA_023415835.1 Bacillota bacterium | reverse complement strand
GCGCAGGTTTGTTTTATTGGGGCGATCTTGCCGAAAAAACAGTGTTGGAAAACTTCGCGCGTCAAGTTATCGAAACTTACGGCCGGGTCGATTACCTGATCAATAATGCTTGTTTAAGCCGGAAGGGTATCATCTCCGATTGCGATTATGATGATTTCAATTATGTCTTCAAAGTTGGAGTAACCGCCCCTTATATGCTGGCCAAACTATTTCGGGATCATTTCGGGGCAGCTGGAGCCATTGTAAATATTGCATCGACCCGGGCCGTCATGTCGCAGCGGGACACTGAGAGTTACACTGCAGCCAAAGGCGGTATCTCAGCCTTGACCCATGCCCTGGCCGTGAGCCTTGCCGGTAAAGTGAGGGTCAATAGTGTAAGTCCCGGTTGGATCGACGTTAGCGCCAATTATGATCCGGATTTTGAGAGTAAACACAGCCTGGCCGATAAGGGGCAGCACCCGGTGGGCCGGGTTGGCAAACCGCTTGATATTGCCCGGGCCGTAATGTTCTTATGCCATGAAGCTAACGGTTTTATCACCGGGGAAAACATCACCGTCGACGGAGGCATGACCAAACAAATGATCTACCACGGTGATTATGGCTGGGGGTATGAAGAGCCATAGAGGACTATCTTTCAGTAAATTAAGTTGGCCGCTCACGTTCAATCGGGATATAGATTTCACTTTCCGACTCTTCATTATCCGGACCGAAGTGATTTTTTCCGTAATACTCGAAGTTGTAAGCAAGTGGTAATTTGTAATCCGATTGAGGAAGCCAAGTTTCATAAATGTAACGGTAAGTTAACCCCACATTACAAGCAAGCCCTTTATGGATATATTCCTTTTCTATCTCCAGAAAAAAACCTTCTTGCCTAACCCGCACATACCCAATGGGCGATACTGCAAATGAGTCTTTCATATAACTGCCTCCTTCAAATTTTAAGGTTAATTACAGTTATATTTTAATTAAAATCAGCCGTTCAGTCCTGATAATATTTGCGGTAAATAAGGCAAATAACTAAAAAATATCAGGATAGTTTGATTATTTTTGCTAAGCCTAAATTAGCAGAAGTTGAATTGTTGATTAACGAAAAAGGGACCGGAAGAATGTTAATCGGGGTGATCTCCGATACCCACGGGTTAGTCCGGGCTGAGGCATTGGAAGCTTTTAAAGGAGCGGACGTAATTTGCCACGGAGGGGATATCGGGAGTGTGGAAGTATTAAAGGCGCTTGAAGGAATCGCTCCGGTGCTCGCGGTTCGGGGGAATTGCGACCGGAATGATTGGGGTAAGGAGATTCCCCTTAGCCGCTGCTTTCAAATAGGTGAGCACCGGTTTTTAATCATCCATAATCTAAAAGACTATAAAAATCCTACCGGGCCTTTGGATGCTGTCATTTTTGGACACTCACATCAAGCAAAGGTATGGCTTAAAGATAAAGTGTTATATATAAATCCGGGAAGCGCCGGCCCGAAAAGGTTCCAGCTGCCGGTTACGGCCGCCCAGATTAGAATTGATAAAGGGAATTTGATACCTGAGATTATTGAACTGGTTTAATACTTCATACCATAATGTTCCAGAAAAAAGATTAATATATAAACCAAAAATAATAACACTAAAATGAGACCGGTTAGTGACTATTAAAAATGATAATTGCCTCTCGCTCTACGTCAATATTTTCAGTGATTGGCTTGGGTCCCTAGCGATTAAAATATTTTTAACGCATAGAAAATTGACGTGGACGACTATTCGGTTGAAATTTACTAAATGGGGGTATACGATGCGTGATTTAACACCTGGAGAATTATTGTCTTTCAGTACTTTACTGCAAATGGAGTCTAATGCGTTGGCGGTAGCCAAAGCGTCACAGTCGGCAATCGGTGATGAACAATTAAAAGAACTGACCCAGGCGGGGATTACTGCCGCTCAAAGCCGAATCATGGGGTTGCAACAGTTTATTTCGGAGAATAGGGTAGCTCCGATTAAGGAGGTTCAATAATGTCTTCAATTGTCAACTCCTTCTTTAAGGACATGACGGATACTTCCGCCGATGAAACTTTAGCACTGAACGCGATTGGAGGAGCAGCCGCTGCGGCCGGGGCATATCTTGGCGCCACCCTCCAGGCTACTACTCCCGAAGTTAGAAGATTATTCGGGGAATATCTGACCCAAAGTATTATGGGTCAAGAAAACTTGGTAGGATTAGCCCTCAAGAAGAATTGGCTGAATCCTTATGATGTCCCGGAGAATCAAATAATGGTAGCTTATAAACAATCTCAGAATGTTTTGGGTGAAGTACATCAGGAATCATAAAAGGAAGGCGGATAGCCTTCCTTTTTAACATTAAAATCAAATGTACATAGTTAATTAAGAAAGTAAAAGGATGCAGAATCGTTGGTTTTTTCGAATATTCAGAAAGTCACCAAAATGTATCCCTAACACTTTATTTCTATCGTTCATACTTTTCAATTATCGTCTCAATTACTTCATTGGTAGCCCCATCGACCATTTGCCGCTCTGGATTTTCTTGATACCATTTAATAATCTCCTTGACTCCATCTTCAAATTTGATGGTTGCCTTAAAATCCGGCGCCAAACTTTTGATTTTGGAATTATCAAAGATCATGGAATGGGCTTTATCTCCCAATAAACTCCCCTCCATCCGGGGATCGATCTTGGCAATGAAGTCGGATGGAATATGCACGGCGTTAAGAGGCACTCCTGATTCATTAGCCATCAGCTCATAAATTTTATTCCAGGGTAAAAGTTCATCACTGGTAATATGGAAAGCTTCACCTATTGTCTGGCGATTCCCCAACAAACCGAGGAAACCTTTGGCGAAATCGCGATGATGAGTTAGAGTCCAAAGCGAGGTTCCATCACCATGGATAATTACTTTCTTTCCTTTCTTGATACGGTCTAATACGGTATAGCCCCAATCGGAGGGTATTAAGGTTTGATCATAAGTATGGGATGGCCGGACAATGGTAGTCGGGAATTTATTTTTTTGGAATTCCTCAATCAGAAGCCTTTCGCAAGCTATTTTATCCCTGGAGTATTGCCAGAAGGGATTATCAAGGGGGTTCTCTTCGGTGATGGGCAAGCGTTGCGGCGGTTTTTGATAAGCGCTGGCGGAACTGATGAAAATGTATTGCCCGGTTTTACCTTTAAAGATTTCAAGATCGTTCATAATATGTTCCGGAGTATAGCAAATCCAGTTTACAACCACATCGAAGGTATAATCCGATAGGATTGTTTTCACTTCCTGTTTATTTCGAATATCGCGAATAATTTGATAAATTCCTTCGATTTTGCGATGGCTCAAACCACGATTTAAATGATAGAGCGTAATCCCCTTTTCGATTGCCAGCTCCGAACAGGCAGAGCTGATAATCCCGGTTCCACCGATAAATAAGACTTTCATGCCGTTCCCCCCTTTTTTAATGTTTGAAAATTGAAATCGATCATGGGTTAAATTCGAAACATTACTTCAAATTCCTTTTGAAGATGGATGCATCAACGAAGTATACCATTTGAAAAATATCGATTATTCTGGTATAATTATGCAATCATTCTAAATGTTTAGGGGGAAAGTGAATGGACGGAGGGAAAGTACAGGTTTTCATCGCTATGAGCGCATATATGGCAGTGGTGATCGGTATCGGAGTGTATTACCTCAGGCGCGCCAGCGAAAATAGCGGCAATTTCCTGATCGGGGGCAGAACAATCGGTCCATGGGTCACCGCCATGGGCGCCGAGGCTTCCGATATGAGCGGTTGGCTTTTGATGGGACTTCCGGGAGTCGCTTATTGGTTTGGTTTAAGTGACGCAGCCTGGACCGCGATCGGGCTTCTGATCGGGACTTATCTCAATTGGTTATTGGTAGCTAAAAGGTTGCGCGGCTATTCGGTCCTTGCCGGGGACGCAATTACCATTCCCGACTTTTTTAGCAACCGATTCAAAGAGAAGAAAAAAGTTTTAATGACAATAGCTGCGGTTTTTATTTTGATATTTTTCACGGTATATGCTTCAAGTTGCTTTGTAACGGTAGGTAAGCTTTTTAGCACGTTGTTCGGGATCAAATATCAATATATGATGATTGCCGGGGCTTTATTTGTAATTTGTTATACAATAATCGGCGGTTTTTTGGCCGAAAGCGCATCCGATTTTATGCAGGGTGTGGTGATGTTTTTTTCCTTAGTCACAGTTTTAATCGCAGGCATTTCTGCTGCCGGCGGTATTGGGACGGTTGTTGACAATGCCAAGCAAATCCCGGGCTTTTTTGACTTTTTCGGAATCGCCCAGCCGGTAATGGGCAACGGGACCCAGCAAATCGGGGAGTCCGGTAAACCTTTATTCGGGGCTGCAGCCAACTACGGGTTTTTGACCATAGTTTCTACCCTCTCCTGGGGGCTGGGTTATTTTGGGATGCCGCAGGTCTTGTTGAAATTTATGGCAATCCGTAAAACAAGCGAGCTTACTTTATCCCGGAGGGTCGCCACCATCTGGTGCGCTATTTCCTTGACTGCCGCCGTGGCAATCGGTATCATCGGCAGGGCTATCTATCCAGATGCGCTATTGACTCAAAGCGCGTCCGAGAATATCTTTATCTTGATGTCCACTAATTTCTTCATTCCGCTATTTGCGGGAGTTGTAATGGCTGGCATCCTAGCGGCGACGATTAGTTCTTCCGATTCCTATTTACTCATTGCGGCTTCCGCTTTTTCAAAAAGCATTTACCATGGGATTATGAAGAAAGATGCCAGCGATAAAGCGGTTTTGTGGGCCACCAGAATTACTTTACTGGTAATAGCTGTTTTTGCAATAAGCATCGCTTTAGATGAAAACAGTATCATCTTTACCATAGTCTCGTTTGCTTGGGCCGGTTTTGGCGCCACCTTCGGGCCGATTATGCTGTTTTCCTTGTTTTGGAAAAGGGTTACCTACTCTGGGGCCATCGCCGGTATGTTAGCTGGAGGAGGAATGGTCTTCCTATGGAAACTGCTGCTGAAACCGATGGGAGGAGTGTTTGGGATTTACGAATTATTCCCGGCCTTTGTAACGTCTTGTATCGCGATCCTGATCGTTTCGTTACTCTCTAAAGAACCGTCCCAAGCGATCCAAGATGAATTTGAACGCGCTAAAACCTACGAATGTTAGAATTTGATCCGGTGAAGTTGAGTTTCATATCAAAATGAACTGAAGGTATCAGAGGATATTTAAAGCCTTCGTCCTTTGCCAAATAGCATCGGGACGAAGGCTTTTAAAATGTTAGGCATCGGAAACGAATATCAATACGGTAACTAGGGACGATAGAAATTAAAGCCGATACCTTGAGTTAAAATTCAGTCAATAATTGGACCGGAATTTTTATCTCTGCTCCAGGGGAGTATATTCTCGCCTGGGACAAACGCTTTTATAAGCCGGCCTAATGATTTTCCCGGCATTGACCAGCTCTTCGATGCGGTGGGCGCTCCAACCGACGATTCTGGAAACGGCAAAGATCGGTGTGTATAGTTCCGGTGGAATATTAAGCATTCGGTAAACAAAGCCCGAATAAAAATCGACATTGGCGCTGACCCCTTTATACATCCTACGGACTTTTCCGATAACTTCCGGAGCCAATTTTTCCACCTTGGTATAAAGGTTAAACTCATCTTCCAGTCCTTTTTCCTGAGCAAGACGGCCGGCGTACTCCTTTAAAATAATGGCCCGCGGATCGGAGATGGAATAAACGGCATGGCCAATACCATAAATCAGGCCGGAACGGTCAAAAGCTTCCTTATTGAGAATTTTTGCCAGGTAGTCTTCGATTTGCCGTTCATCCGTCCAGTTTTGCACCTGTTGTTTCAGTTCTTCAAACATCTGGATCACCTTGATGTTAGCTCCCCCATGCCTCGGTCCCTTGAGAGATCCGAGGGCCGCAGCCACCACCGAGTAGGTGTCAGTTCCGGATGATGTGACCACATGGGTTACAAAGGAAGAATTATTGCCGCCGCCATGCTCCGCATGGAGCACCAGCGCCAGGTCGAGCAAAATAGCTTCCAGCTTGGTATAGCCGCTGTCCGGTCTTAGTAAGTGGAGGATGGTTTCAGCAGTGGAGAGCTCCGGTTGCGGGCTATGGATATATAGGCTGTTATTGCCATGGTAATGAGAATAAGCTTGGTAGCCATAGACTGCAATTGACGGGAAAGCTGCAATCAACTTGATACATTGTTTCAAAACATTTAAGATGGAAATATCATCCGGGTTGTCGTCAAAACTATATAAGGACAATACACTTCGGGCCAAGACGTTCATCATGTCTTTACTGGGGGCCTTTAAGATAATGTCACGGGCAAAATCCTCCGGCAGCTTCCGGTTCTGAGCCAATAAGCGCTTAAAATCGTCAAGTTCGTTTTGATTGGGTAATGCGCCGAAAAGCAATAGATAACAGGTTTCTTCAAAACCAAAGCGATCCCCGCTCATAAAACCATCGACCAGATTAACAATATCATACCCTCGATAAATTAATTGACCGGGAACCGGGATCATTTCGTTTTCATTGACGATATAGGAATGAACCTCACCAATTTCAGTCAGTCCGGCCAGAACCCCTCGGCCGTTGATATCACGCAGCCCTCGTTTTACCTCGTATTTGCCGAATAATTCAGGATTGATGTAACTGCTTTTCTCCGCCAAATTACATAATTGATTAAGTTTATTGCTTTCAAAATCATCATTTTTTTTGTGAGTCATCGATGCCCCTCCTTTAATTGTAGCAAGGTTATTAAGGACATTATTTATTAAATCGTTTTTAGAATCACTGTTTCAATGGCTTCATACATCAGGTTCGTGTAGTTTGAAATTAACATAATTCATTCATTTTTTGATCTTGTTTATCCTGCTCAGAGAGGTTTGTAATTTTTAACAGGTTTTTATCTATGAATCTATAAATAGAGGGGTTGTATCGGAATTATTTCCGGTACAACCCCAAAAATGTTTATGGATGCCTACTCGGACGCAATTCGTAGGCAGGAAACATTTGACATAAAGATTATTAATTGGATCAGAAAAAAATAAGTATGGCAGATAAGAGAAGATACGATTGATTAGGTTGACATAATTTACGATTTTTAATACCCTTGGAGAGCTCGGAATTCTTGATATTCCAAGGTAGCAGCCTTTTGGGCCTCATTTTGTAAGAGATTGATCTCACTGATATTCTCTTTAAGTACACTAACAATGTTTTCGTCAAGGGCCCCATCTTCGGCATGCTTAAGAATAATTTGTAAAGCTTTCTCCTCTGACATGCTTTTACGGTAAGGGCGGTCTTCCAACAACGCGGTAAAAATGTCGGCCACCGCCATGATCCGGGAACCGATGGACAGTTGTTCGGCGTTAAGGTGAAAAGGATATCCACGGCCATCCAAACGTTCATGATGAAGTGTCCCCCAGGTATTGATCAACTCCATCCCGGGGACTTTTTCGAGCATCCGGTATCCATAATAAGTATGGGCCTTGATAATATTGAATTCCAAATCCGTAAGTTTGCCGGGTTTCTCCAGAATCTCGTTAGGGATAGCCAGCTTTCCCAAGTCATGTAAATAACCGGCTATCTTGATATTAAAACATTCATCGGGCTTAAAATCCATTAATTCAGCTAATGCTTGTGAACTAGCGGATACTCCCACCGAATGGGTTGCTGTAAACGGGCTGCGAAAGTCGATAATATGGCAAAATGTTTTAGCCAAATTCAATAAGTTATTGGAATCGACCTTAGCCATTTGGAGTTCCAACTTAGCGCTAATCGGCCAAAGGTTTTGCGGGGAAACAATATCTAGCCAAAAGTACTCCTTGACGGCGAGTTTTTGTAATACCTTTACTAATTCGGGACAGAACATTAATCCCGATTGAGTTTCGATTCGGGACACTATTCCCCGGGATTGGCCTAGGATCTCATCGTTCCTATCAATGAGCACATCCATACGATCCGCAAGGTGGATAATTTGGCTTCCGAGCAAAGTTTGGTCATCTAATGGGCAGTTGTCCTTATCCTTCCAATACAGATGATGGGCTCCGATTAGGAGAGGCACTTTGGAGTGGGGAAAGTATTTTTTTAATAAGTGTTGCCCTAATAAACCATGCTGAACTAGGTTTTGGTTTTCGAATTTAATTTCGAAATCCAAAGCGTCCAAGCGGTCATGGAGAGACAGTAAACCAATGTCATGAAGTAAACCGGCAAGGACAATATCTTGAATATCTTTGAGTGGCAACTTTAATTCTTCAGCTAGTCGAAACCCAATATAGGCAACCCGTTTATGATGGTTGATAACCGAAGGGTTAACTAAGTCTAAGGCGCTAGATATGCAATTAACTAAAGTTAATAATGATATTTCGGTTTTGGTAAACATTGTTTAATCTCGAATCGCAATATTTATACACCATAGATATCGGTTTTATCAGCTGTTAATTTTAGCAAATTCTTTAACGTGGGCGTTTGATCCGGCAAATTCAGTTTAGCCATTTACCTTGTTACCAGCGCTTCCCGCAAATTTCCTTGACCCCATCCGCATTATATCTATTTCTTATTTTGGGTCTCTTCTTCTTGCGGCAGAAATGAAATATCCATCAGGTGTTTCCGGAGATTCCGGGGGTTGGCGTAGACGATAACCGGTTGGCCGGTAAGGTAGCCTGACGGATCAAACCAAATGCTCTTGCTTTTAAAGCCGTAGGTTTGGCCGGCTTGGGGGTCGGTCCATTCGGTAAAGATCCGGTAGGGATGTCTCCCGTCTTTGGTGATATAGGTATCCAGTACGGTTTTCTTATATAGGGTTTCCAACCGCAGCCCGTTAGCGATGAGCCAATCCCGCTTTTGATTAAAGTAGCGCCGGACGCCAAGAGTTCCCAAACCGGCCACAGTCAAGACCGCCCCCAGTCCGGCCAGGATGATGACTCCCATCCATATCGCGAAAAACGAGTCGATCTCCGCCCGCCCCGGATTCCCGGCATCATAGATCACCGGCACGCTCTGGCCGGTTTGATACACGGGCTGATTGCTCCCCAGACTGCTGGTAAACCGGAACTGCTCTCCGGCGGCGGTCTGGAATTGTACCAAGGGACGATAAGCCCAACGGATACTTGAAGATCGGGAGTCGGAGAGTGACCGTTCGAAGTCGACCACCGTCCCGGTGGTTTTAAGTGAATTTTGGATCCATCTGGAGGTATGGGCGTAGAAAAAGATTCCGCCGGTCAACATAACGATACCGACTACCAGAAAGGTAATGCCGATCAGCTTAAGCGCTTTCATGGTAATGACCTCCTACATATCATTTCACGATATCAACGATGACAGAAAGGGCTTCCCGTTTCGATTTGATTATGGGACGCGCTTTTTTGCCTGGTTTTACCGGACGCTATCGCGAATTTAATAACCCGGATTTATCAAGATTGGGGCGAATGGAGCATGTCTTCGATTATAAACAATCCAGCATGCCATTAAAGAAAACTACGGTCGACCGAAGCCCTGCCTTCCGCTTACCACCTGCTAAAGCGAGTTGTATTATGACAAAAATGAGTGGCTTGGCGGAAAGCTACCCTCACCGAGCACTCGATTTGATTTGATTCGGAATAAAGATGGCTAATTTACTGATTTAGCATATAATGAACGGCGTTTACAAACAGATTTTTACCGGTAGCATTTAAATCATCGATTGAGCCACAAAGGCCCCATAAGAAATACTTGTCGGACTCACGGGCCAATATGTGCCAACTCGCGTTTCCACTTGTCCCAATAGATATGCCATTGGTCGTAAAACCACTCGGCCAGTTAGTATTGGTAACAGCATAATAACTATGTCCGGTTCCAAAAACCGTTACCGGATTTCCGCTAATTATATTGGGAGTCGTCCAGATGGGGTTTGAGGGATCAACGGGGGTAACTTGGGTTAAACCACCACCACTTCCGCACACCTTTAATCCCGGAAGGAATAAAACGCTTTGATTGAGATAAAAATAACTGCCCGCTTCCCCCATGGCGAAGGTTGGTTTCCCGGCGTTTATAATTGTATTTGTTAAATTTTGGTCATTATAATCCCAGGGGTTAGCTTGATCAGCAATGATTATCAACGCATATGAACTCAAGCTTGCCGTGGTAATCCCAACTGTATTATGGGGTATTTGAGTAAGCGAATAATCACTAAGCAATGAAGTAATTGTGGCGCAAGCGGGAGAGTCTACCGAATCATAGATATAGGCGATTTTTATCTGCTCCCACATCGCGTATAAAGCAACATTGGACGTATCCATTGTAAAGGCCTGACCTTGGCTATAGGTGTCTCCGCTACCGTCCGCCTGTGTGTTCCAGCCTGCGAAGGAATATCCGGTTTTGACCAGATTTCCCGTATTACCAAGGATCATAACAGGCTGACCTTGTTCATAATTGGTGCTATTAACCGGGACGCTTCCACCGGTGTTGCCGTTGCCGTAATAGGTTACAGTGTAGGTGTGGTTGGTAGTCCACTTCGCGTACAAAGTAACATTGGACGTACCCATCGTGAGAGTCTGACCTTGGGTATAGGTGATTCCGCTTCCGTCGGCCTTGGTGTTCCAGCCGGCAAAGTTAAATCCGGTTTTGGCAAGCTGACCGTTATTGTCGAGAACCATAACAGTCTGACCAGGCTGGTAATTGGTGTTATCTATTGGTACAAAACCGCTAGTACAGCCGTTATCGTTATAGGTTACAGTATAGGTCGAGGTTCCACCGCCACCATTCCCTCCGCCGCATCCGGCCAGAACCATGAAGACGATTAATAATAAAGCGCCGGTTAAAAGTAATTTTTTCAAGGCTATTCCTCCAATAGTATTCTAAAGCTTGCCACACCCCGCCGGAATCTCAAAGAGCGGATCCGGCTGTGGGCCTACCTTGATATTGGTATAGTCAATGGTCTGCATCAAAGCTCCTGACTTATCCCTACTACAACCGTCCTACGATAATCTTGCCGATGGCGATCAAAAAGTCCTTATTTTTAGGATCTTTCGCGCTGGCAAACGGAGTCTGGACCATTACGCAGTACTTACCCTTAAGAAAAGTCAAACGGTAGGGCGTATCGCCAAGAGTATAAGCGGCTTTTTCCCCAATACCGGTGATCGGGGTATAATATTTCTGATTCTTGTCGACCTCTTCTTTGTAAAAATTGGGACCATCAAAACGGGCTTCGACGATTTTTTCATTTTTAGCGTTGTAAAATTCCAGGGTTAGGGCGACTTCTTTCCGGATGATTCCTTTCAACCCTGAGACTTTCTCAACATCGGCCACGGTCAAATATTTTCCATAAAGACTTTGACTTGCTCCGAAAATCGGATGGATCATTGCCACCAAAATCATTATTGCGATAAAAAAGGATAACCAGCGTTTCATTTTAAATTCCTCCTCTAATCTTTGTGTAATTTTATTAAACCAAAAAAATCTTATCAATTTCTTATCAATGTCTTAGGAATGATAAATCATTTCCTCGGCAGGAATGAAATATCCATCAAGTGTTTCCGGAGATTCCGGGGGTCGGCGTAGACGATAACCGGTTGGCCGGTAAAGTAGCTGGACGGGTCAAACCAGATACGCTTGCTTTTAAAGCCATATGTTTGGCTGGTTTGGGGATCGATCCATTCGGTAAAGATCCGGTAGGGATGTCTCCCGTCTTTGGCGATACCGGTATCCAATACGGTTTCCTTATATACCGTCTCCAACCGCAACCCGTTAGCGGTGAGCCAATCCCACTTTTGATTAAAGTATTGCCGGACGCCGAGAATTCCCGAGCCAGACGCCGTCAAGAATGCCCCCAGTCCGGCTAGGACAATGACTCCCATCCATACCGCGAAAAACGAGTCGATGGCTGCCCGCACCGGATTCCCGGTATCATAGATCACCGGCACGCTTTGGCCGATTCGATACTGGGGTTGATTGCTCCCCAAACTGCTGGCAAACCGGAACTGTTCTCCTGTTTCGGTTTGGAATTGTATCAACGGACGATAGGACCATCGGATACTTGGAGATCGGGAATCAGAGAGTGACCGTTCGAAGTCGACCACCGTTCCGGTAGTTTTAACTGAATTTCGGACCCATTGGGCAGTATGAGCATAGAAAAAGATGCCGCCGCTCAACATACCCATACCAATTATGAGAAAGGTAATACCAATAAGCTTAAGCGCTTTCATGGTAATGACCTCCTACAAAGTTGTCTTGCACTTGTTAATCACTCATTTTTTGATTATTTCAGGTTAAAGTTGAAGGGCGAATAATTATATATGAAGTTCTGCCATTTCTTTCGTGAACTCCCGTGCGCTCTGTGATTAAAAAGACAGAGACATAGAGAACTCAGAGATTGAATCAATATGTTGTTTTTACCGTTACAATCGATGAAATCTCAGCGCCGCTATCAATAGGATTATCGGTAATCTTTAATAGACTGCCGTCAGCCGTTATTGCGAAACCCCAGATATAATTGGAATACCAGCCGGTGGCATATAAAAATTTTCCAGTGGCATCGACTGCTAATGAATTGGGCTGTATGCCGTCGGGACAGGGGATATCGACGCCGATTCCCGAAATCGAACCGTCGGCCATAATGGAATAGGCCGCTATGCCGGTAACTTTGGTAATATATAAGAAATTACCTTGAATTAAAAGCCTTGAAGACTGGGCGAGAATATTTCGCATGGTACCAGCGGCAAGAGAACCGTTGCCATTGATTGGGTGAATCGAAATAGCAGTAGAGCTACTGGTTGCAACATAAAGAAATTTGCCGTTAGAATCAATCGCTAAGGAAGATGGACCGGAACATGTTGAGACTGAATCGCCAAATTGTGTAAAGGTATTGGATTCGGCATTTTTTGCATAAACATAAATGGATCCTGTCGAAACTGCCACATAAAGGAATTGACCGGTCCGGTCGAAACTGACTGCTCTTAGTTCCTGATTGGAACCAAAAGTAATACTGGTTGGATTGTCGGCAAGCGTTCCGCTACTTTTATCCCGTGAAAAAATGTTGAGGTAATAATTGCATCCGACAGCCACAAAATTACCGGTGGGGTCGATTGTTATTTTTTGGGGATTGTTATTAGTTGAACTATCTGTTATTTTGTTCAGTACTCCGGTTACTGCATTTATAGAGTAAATTGAAATATTACTTGATAAAAAATTTGCAACATAAAGATACTCACCTGAAGGATCTGCCGCTACAGACGAGGGGCTAGTACCTGCTGAAAACGGGCTACCGTAAATGTTTGTTAATCCGCCGTTATCAGGATTGATAGAAAAGGCGGAGATTTTATCGGGAGCATTCGTGACATAAAGGTAATAATTATTCCCATGTTTAGGTGGATCACTTGAAGGTGGATCACTTAAAGGTGGATCGTTTGAAGGTGGATTTCCACCTCCGCCGCCGCAACCGGCTAGGACTATGGTAAGAATCAGGGTTAAAACTAGACCAAAATGAGTATACTTTTTCATTTTCCATCCTCCCACTTAAATAATAATAAATTCTGTTTAAGGCCTAAGTAGTCATTAGCCGGGAGATAGTAATATTTTTTTGCGGATTGTGAATTTAAAAAACTCAAACCAAAACGTCCCATTATTGGACTTTTTTTAACTTGGGCTCTGGAGTGGAATTCGTTACTTGTGACTCCTTTCATTCCACAATCCAAATCGATACTCTACAACCGTCCCACGATCGTCTTGCTGATAGCGATTAAGAAATCTTTGTTTTTGGGCTCCTTGGAGCTGGCAAACGGGGTCTGGACCATCACCCCGAACTTGCCTTTGACGAAAGTCAGGCGGTAGGGCGCATCGCCCGGCGTATAGGCGGCCTTTTCGCCGATCCCGGCTACCGACGTGTAGTATTTCTGGTTCTTGACCACCTCTTCCTGATAAAACTCAGGACCGTAAAAGCGGGCTTCCACGATCTTCTCGTTTTTGGCGTTGTAAAACTCCAGGGTCAGGGCGACCTCTTTCCGGGTCACGCCCTTGATCCCGGCGGCCTTCTCCACATCGGCCACGGTCAGGTATTTACCGTAGAGACTGTTGCTGCCGGCGGCCAAAGACGCGCATGGTAATAACGCCAGAGAGAGCATGATAAAAGTGATCATTAAAATTAAAAAACGTTTCAAGAGAATTCCTCCTCGTATTTGTAATTGGTTGACCTGTGTTCCAGGATGGGACGAAGTTGTGAAGGATATGGAAGTCCAAAAACAACCCTATCCCGATGCGGATTACTTGAAACCCGGCATTTTAAAGGGCAGGCTGAATTTGCTATAGCCGCTTGGCACTTCAAATAGCGAGTCGTCCAGTTTGCCGGTCTTAATGTTGGTATAATTCACGGTCAGGGTGACTTTGCCTTTGGAGTCTTTCGTCAGGTAGCGCACGGAGTAATTCAGTGATTTGGCTATCCATTGGATCATTATGCCGTACTTGGGGTTTTGATAGGTGTATTGAATGACTTGGCAGTCATAACCATTAACCTTTTCGGTTCCCAGGTCGCTGGTGGTGTACTCATAATCTTTGGAACCGCTTGCCGGATGGGTCGGATCGAAACTCAAGGCAACTTCCATATACTGTTTTTCATCGGGGATTAAAGTCCAGGACAATTTTTTATCCAGCCTTAAAATAGAGATGCTGCTTTGATTGTTAACTGATAGTTCCTGCCGGGTTTTTTCGCCTTTGATGAAGACTTTGCCGGTAGAAATTTTTTCCTTGGCGTCGGTTATAGTGATATCGGCGGAAAACTCGGCCGGGGCCGCCGCGACGGCGCAAGCCGTTGCTAAAATAAAAATCATGGTCCATACTCCGTTTAAAAATTTACGGTGCATTTCAAAACCTCCTCATAAGTTTTTTAGTTTTTTAGAACCGAGGGACTTTTTGTTATATAAAACTGCTCCTTCTTATAAGCGCCCCGCGATAATCGAACAGATTTCAATCATCTGAGCTATCTTTAATATGGTCTTCCCTCCCTCCAATGGCGTTTGAATCATAATGCAAAATTCCCCTTGCAGAAAGGTGATCCGGTAGGGAGTGCCGGGGATTGCCAGAGCTGCCCGCTGACCGATTCCCGGAATTTCACCATAATATGCCTGGTTTTTTTCAACTTCGTTCTTGTAAAAATTCGGACTGTTAAAACAGGCGTCCAGTATTTTTTCACCGGCTTCGTTATAAAACTCCAGAGTCAGCGCAATTTCCTTCCGGGTGACGCCCTGAAGGCCGGTAACGTTTTCAACATCACTTACAGTGAGGTATTTTCCATAAGGGCTTTCATTGAAAACGGCGGATAAAACAGTCCTGGTTTTCATGATGAGCGCTCCTTTGACTAGATAGGATGAAATAGGTGTTTGCGTATTTTAATTAAACCAAATGATTCTAACCAAAATCTTGTCAAAATCTTATCAACGATGTAACCACTACATGTTATAATAAATAAGATGAGTTTGAACTTTTCCGATTAGCAAGGTTTGAAACCTAAGTGGAATTTCTTTTGATTGCGCTTTTCCAACTTCAATTGGCACATTCTTTAATATGGGGGCACAGTTAATGTCCCGGATAATGATTACCAAACTTTTACCTCCCCGGATCGGCAGTGAATTGATGGAACGGCCCCGTCTGCTGGAACTCTTCACCCGAAAAAAAGATGTTAAATTAATCGTATTAACGGCGCCGGCCGGCTACGGTAAAACCATATCCACCCTTCAATATGTCAGTACCCTTACTTGTCCCTTTGTCTGGTATCAACTGGACCAATACGATAACGATCCGGCGGTTTTTATCCAATATTTAATCGCCGGGATTGAGCGTCATTTCTCGGGTTTTGGAGCGGAAACCCTGCAACTGGTCCTGCAAAGCAAGGTCGGATCATCATTGCGTTCAATCGTGGTTGCGCTCATTAATGAACTGGCCAATTTACCGCAGCCCGATTTGGCAGTGGTCCTCGATGACTACCATGTTATCTTCACGCCGGAGATCCATGGCTTCATTCAGGAATTATTGGAATATCTCCCCTTCGGCATTCAGCTGGTGATTGCCAGCCGCATTTCGCCTCCTTTTAATTTCTCCCGTTACCAGGTGGCGGGGGAGATGTTAATGCTTGGCAGCGACGCTCTCCGGTTTACTGCGCCGGAAATGCGGGAATTCATCTTCCAAAGACAGCTTTCCCCTTCCCAAGCGGTAGTTGATTCGTTAATGGCCAGAACCGCTGGTTGGCCGGCCGCCCTTAAGCTGCTGGCCGCTTCCGCCGTCCAAAAAGACTTAACCTTAAAATCAAAGGACGCGGAATATATCTATGATTATCTGGCCAATGAAGTTTTGGATCGGCAGCCGGAGGAGATTCGTCAGTTTCTGATTTTAACCGCGATCTTGGAGACCATCACCCCGGAAATGGCTGATTGGCTATTGGAACGGAACGACTCCCGAAACATCTTGGAGAACTTGGAAAAACAGCAGTTGTTTTTAACCCCGCTCGCCGGACAAAGCAATGCTTACCGTTATCACCAGTTGTTCCGCGATTTTTTGCTGGAACGGCTTGGGTCGCGTAAAAACCATTTATTACGGAAGGCGGGAGAAATGGCCCGGCAAAATGAAGATTGGGACCAGGCCATTGAGTATTTTGCCGCTGCCGGAAGCGGTCAAGATCTAACCGCTTTGTTGGAAAAAGCGAGCCGGCAGGCTTTTCGGCAAAGACGTTGGCAAACGGTGGAACGTTGGCTGGGACTGGTGGATCGGGGGCAAATTGCCGTCGATGAATGGTTGTCGCTGTTCCAAGCCAAAATCGCCGTTTATCGGGGCAAGCTTAAAGAAGCGGAAAGCTGGATCGATAAATCAAGGGTCCGTTTTACGGACAGGCAGAATGAGGTCGGTATCGCCGAATGTCAATTTTTACAGGCTAAGATCCTGAACCGTAACGGCTGCTATCAAGAGAGCCTGAATTTACTGGAGGGAGCTTATTCGGTTTTGCAACAGTCGGAGCCGGTGTTTCGTTTCGAATTACCGCTGGAAAAAGCCCTGCTCTTCATCCGCATGGGCCGGCTCCGGCAGGCTGAAGATTTATTGCTCAAAGGATTGCAGGTCGTCGCCGAAGAGGGTGATTCATGGATTACCGCCCATTTTTTAGAAGGCTTGGGAAACACTTATTATATGTTGGGTCAAACCATTAAGGCCCTGGATTATTATGAAAAAGCCGCCCGGATGTCCCCCGGCGGCATTTTACCGAATTATTTTCCGGATTTTTCTCCTTTCCTGTATCAAGAGATAGGGGATCTGGATCGCGCTTTTGCATATCTCGAAAACAGTATTGCCGCCAAGGAAAAAAACGGGCTATTTGAATCGCTCATACCGGATTATTATCAATTAAGCTGCATCTATACGGATATTGGAGAAATTGAGAAGGCTGAAACCGTTTATCGGAAAGGGATTCAATTAATTTTAGAAATTGGCGGGGAACGCTTCTTTTTGATCGTGCTTAAAGCGAATTTAGGACGAATCAGGGCGCTGCAAGGCTGTTTGGCGGAAGCCCAGGTCATTATGGAACAGGTGTTAACCGACTCCAAGTCCGAATCCGGGGTAGCTTTACTGATGAGTCAAATGTTTTACGGATTGGTTTTTTCACTCGCAGGTCAATTTAAAGAGGCGGAAACAGTCTTGCTGGATGCCCTGAAATCAGATATTGAATTTGCGAAAGCGTTAACTTATTCTTATTTTCTGTTGGCCTCCATCAAGTTCGCTACTGAAGATAGGGTAGAGGCGGCCCGATATTCCCAAATGTTCTTGGATTATTCAGCCAGTAAACACTTTGAACAGATGTATGTTTTTATGGTTGATCATTTATACCCGATTATTCAGTTCGGATTGGAAAACGAAGTTCAAATCCCTTTTATTCAACGGGTTTTGGTATTGTTGGTCGAACGGGGTTTACCACTATTGACGGAACTGTCAACCCATCCCAACCCGGAGATCCGGAGCCGCAGTATCTTTCCTTTATCACAAATCAACAATGCCGCCGCTAACCGGGTGTTACAATTGTTAGCAACCGATCCGGATCTCAAGATTCGTAAATTGGTGAAACAATGCGCTTCCAGTCCGGATCTTTTACTTGAAATAGCTAAGAGAAAACCAGCTCATCCCAATCAGAAGCCACCGGCCCCCAAAACCAAGCCGGTGGCGAAGGGTGAGGCTCAGGACCTTTCCCCCTCATCTGCCATGCCTATGCTCCATATTAAAATGTTGGGTCCCATCCGGATTGTATTAAATCAGCAGGATATTACCCATATCAAATGGCGTTTTACCAAATCAAGGGACCTTTTATTATATTTGGCTCATCAAGGCCAACCGGTAGAGATCAACCGGATCTTGGAGGACCTCTGGCCGGATCAGCCGTTGGAAAAGGCGATGAATAATTTTTACACCACCCTGCACTGGTTAAGGCAAGTGATTCAAAAGGATTACCAAACGGAAGTGATCACTTACGCCTCAAAAACCTGTCAAATACTTCCCGGGTTTTATGATACTGATCGCCAGCATTTTCTAGCGTTAGTCAATGAGGTTTCCGGCAAGAGCCAATTATCCTTAAAAGAGCCGACTGTTTTGGAAGAAGCGCTTGCTCTCTACCGGGGCAATTATCTATGCCAACTTGATTATCCCTGGCTGATTTCGGAACGGGAGCATTTAAAACGGCTTCAGTTGGAAACCATAATTCGTCTGGCCAAACACTATCTCCAAGACCGGGAGTATTTCAGAGCCGCCAAGCTCTTAGAGGCGTTGGCCGCAGAAAATCCCTTGCGCGAGGAGATCCATGGCCTATTGATGACCGCTTATGCCGGACTAGGCGATAAGCTGGCAGTCATTCGACAATATCAGCAATTACAGGCCAATCTGGATGAGGAGTTAGGATTGGCGCCTGCGCCGGAGATTACCAAACTCTATTATCAGTTGTGCGGTTCAAACAGAAGAGCCGCTAATCGGATCAAAGAGCCTACCTAATTCCTCTTTCTTAATTCCAATTATCTAAAGATAAATGGTATGGAAAATTGATATGTACATAACTGCCAGTTTGTAGTAAAGTATTAATAGGTTTTTCCAGGCCGCTCAGTATCAATTGTAATATATTTGAATAATAAAGAGGAGTTCAAAATGGCTAAAGACGCTTCATTTGATATTTACTCCACCGTTGACATGCAAGAGGTGGACAATGCGGTGAACCAGACTAATAAAGAGATCGGGCAACGCTATGACTTTAAAGATAGTAAATCAAAAGTGGAGGTTGATGGAGAAGGCCTAAAGATCCTCGCCGACGATGATTACAAGCTCCGGAGCGTTGTCGAGATCCTCAAAGCAAAAATGATTAACCGGAAAGTTCCGGTGAAAAACTTAAATTTTGAAAAAGCCGAGGCGGCAAGCGGCGGGACATTACGGCAAACAGTCAAAATCCAAAACGGAATCGATCAGGAAAAAGCCAAAGCGATCGTCAAGGACATTAAAGGCCTTGGCCTCAAAGTCCAAGCCCAGATCATGGAAGATCAGGTCCGGGTCACCGGTAAGAGCCGTGATGACCTGCAAGGGGTGATTCAAGCTTTAAAAGCCAAAGATTATGGGGTTGAGTTGCTGTTCGGCAATTACCGGTGATCTCCCCATACATAAAAAAACCTCCTCAAATTCAGGAGGTTTTTATGTTCTATCCGATCTTAGGAGACGTGACTCTTTTGGCCTTGGTTGGTTTTTCGGAACGATTTTTCAAAATTCACTCTTCTATTATTACTTCGATTTTTTACTGGAGACAATTTGGGAGCGGCCTCCTCCTCTAGAGCGCGTTGACTGTTTTTTTGCTCGGCCGCGCTTTTTAAGAAGGCGGCGGCAATCTCTAAGGTAGTAAGATAACCGTTAGTGTCCGGGCAGGTTTCCTCAAGCATCTTTTCAATATAAGCGATGTATTTTGAGAGTTGGCCTTCGGCAAGGGCCGCTTTTACGTTATCCAAGATCAGATGGATCTTTTTGTCCTCAATATCGACTAAAGAAGGTGGTTTTTGTAGTGCAATTGTAGATCTGGTAAAGCGTTGGATATCTTTTAATTTATAAAACTCTCTCCCGGAGACGAAAGTAAAGGCTTTCCCGGCCCTCCCGGCCCTACCGGTCCTACCGATACGGTGGACATAGTATTCTTCGTCACTGGGGATATCGTAATTAAAAACAGCGCTGATATCATCGACGTCAATACCGCGGGCTGCCACATCGGTGGCGATTAAAATGTCGATCTTACCTTGCCTGAATTTAGCCATAACTTTATCCCGTTGCGCCTGCCGGATATCCCCGTGCAACGCTTCGACAAGATAGCCCCTGGCTTGCAGGTTGGAAGAGAGTTCATCCACGCGCCGTTTGGTGTTGCAAAAAACCAACGTTAGTTTGAAATTGTAAGCGTCGATCATCCGGGTAAGAATATCCAACTTATTAGCTTCCCGGACTTCAAGGTAATATTGTTCGATTTTAGGCACGGTCAGCTCTTGGTGGACAGCCTTGATCATAACCGGATTATTTTGATACTTGGTAGTCAAGTCCAATATCTCTCTGGGCATAGTTGCCGAAAAGAGAATGGTTTGTTTCCGTTCCGACACTTCCTTCAAAATGATATCGATATCCTCGCGAAAACCCATGTTTAACATCTCATCGGCTTCATCCAGGATCAACATTTTCAAATTGAGAAATTTCAAAGTATGGCGGCGTAAATGATCCATGACCCGGCCGGGCGTGCCGATAATAATTTGGGGATGGGTCTTTAAAGCGGAAATTTGCCGTTCAATAGGCTGCCCTCCGTAAATCGGCAGAATCCTGACGCCCCTTTTATATTTAGCGACATTTTTTAACTCCTCCGCCGTTTGGATAGCTAATTCCCTGGTAGGGCAGAGAACCAGCGCTTGAATACCGCTGATTTCCGGTTGGACCATTTCGATAACGGGAATTCCAAAAGCGCAGGTTTTTCCAGTGCCGGTTTGGGCTTGGCCGATGAGATCTTTTCCTTTTAAAATATGGGGGATCGACTGTGACTGGATCGGAGTAGCTTCCTCAAATCCCATCTCGACAATAGCTCTTTGAACCTCTTTGGAAAGGTTCAAGTCTTGAAATCTTAAATTTTCCATTCATAGTCCTTTATTTTTCTTATTTCTACTTTGAAAATTTGAACTTGCTTTTTAAAAATAACCCGTTAAACCGTATGCGGTTACTTTTAAACAATTTTATAATACTGAGTTTACCAAAGTAGATTATTACAAACAGCTGAAATAAAGATTTGAGAGGAAGAGTCAAGCTTTGCCGGGGCTATTTGGGAGGGGAATTAGAAAAGCAAACTCTTTGATAGATCGATAAACGGTTGAGATTTGATTCGAACCTATACCTCATTCAAATATGGCTATTTGCCTTTATGATTATACGCGCTTTAATTGGGAAAAGCAATTGAAAAAGAAATTTGATATGAAATGGTAACAAAAACCTTCCCGAAGGGGGAGAGAACAAAGGGTTCAGTTCTTATTCAGTTTCACCTCAAGTTTTTGGCGGAAATATCCGTTGATATTATAGGCGCATTACCAACAGCGTTAGAATTCCTGAAAGATTGGACTGAAGCTCAATGAGAAAACTTTCCTTAGGGCGGAACCCGAATAGCCGGAACAATAAGGTCGGGAATACCCGGATTGTACCCATCACTAGCCGGATAATTATTATTTTCATCATTTCAATATTGGTAACCAGTTTTGCCTCCAATTATATCAACCTCGCTTTCAACCGGGCCGAACTGATCAAAATGATGAAAGAACTATTGGTAAAAGACCTCAAAGACGTATATGATTTTATCAATTCCCAATATGAAATTTACCAATTCTCCAAAGATAACCCCGACTCTTTTAATTCCACCGTCAAAAGCCTAGAGTCCAATGCGTCCCGTCAGCTGAAAAACCAAAAGTCGGTGACCTTAGGAATACTAGTCAAAGACGAACAGCGGGGGTTAATTGTTTTCCAAGCTTCGAAAATTCCCAGGCTGGATCTGTTTGACGATCCAGCGGCTTTGCGCCGGATCATCCAGCAAGAGGCGCAAGGCGTCCGCGAAGGGGCGTTGACCTTTGATATTCGCGGCGAAGAATATTATGGGGTTTATAAATACTTTCCCAAGTGGAATATCTATCTAATTAGGGCTGAGGAAATGAATGAGTTTAGCCGGGGTTCGCGCCGGATCTTCCGGGATGTGGCTGTGATCATCGCCCTAATTACTTTGGCTTGCGCTTTAGTCGGGAGTTATTATCTCCGGCATATTACCCGCTTCATCGATCATATCACCGGCGCAATTATGAAGATGATCGAGACCCAGCAGATGGAGTTGATAAACCTAGAGGGCGCTTCCAATGATAATATTACTTTTATGGGAATGGCCTTTAATTCCTTGTCAAATTCCATCAATAATTTGCTCTTGATCTTCCGGCGCTTCGTCAATCAGGATGTGGCCGCCCAAGCATATCGAGATAAAATAGTCCGGCTGGAAGGGGATCAAAAAGAACTGACAATTCTTTGCTCGGATATCAAAGGCTTTACCTCTATGACGGAAATTTTGGGCACTGACATTATTAATGTTTTGAATCTTTATTATGACCGGGCCATCCGGGGCATTTTTGAACATAACGGCTTGATTGGCTCAATTATGGGCGACGCCGTTTTGGCGGTCTTCGGGATCAAGTTTGAAGGCAAACAGGATGCGGTCAATAAATCCTACCAAGCTGTTTTGGCGGCTTATGAGATTCAAAAAGCCGCCCGGACGCTTCGCTTAGAGATGAAAGAACGGCGCAAGGAGATCTTAAATAACAAGGGTTTTTTAACTGATGAGGAAGAACGGATTTATCAGGCAGTATTAGTTGAGGTTGGAGTGGGGATCGATGGCGGGATTGTTTTTTATGGCAATATTGGCTCCTACGAAAGGATGACTAATACGGTTATTGGCGACAATGTCAATGCCGCGTCGCGGTTGGAGGGGCTGACCCGGATTTATAAAACCCCGGTTATTTGTTCGGAATATGTTAAAAACGATATTCAACAAAACCAACCGGAGCATGGCTTTTACTTTTTAGAAATAGATAAGGTTCAGGTAAAAGGGAAAACGGTCGGCCAAAGAATTTTTTGGCCAATCCCGGTACGGGCAATGGATGGGAATTTTAAAGCGGATATTGTTAAATATGAGGAAAGTTTAAACTTGTATTACCGGGGTAAATGGCAGGAAGCCCACCAGCTTTTGAACGAAACCAAATTACCAATGGCCGAGGAATTCATTAATAGGACAAGGGGCGGCAAAGCCCCTGAAAATTGGAGAGGGATATGGGACATCAGGACCAAATGAACAAGAGGCTTTCGAGTAAGGATTTATTTTTCCAAAACAGGTTGGCTGATAATGATAAACCAGCTATTTATTCTCTGGAAGCGGAGTTCGCCAAGGCTAAAAAAAACCGGGATCTGAAACCGCCCCTGATTTTTTTAGGTTTCATTTCGATCTTGATTGGGCTCACTTTGGGGACGGTTAGGTATTTGGAACATCGTTCCCGGCAGATTAATATCGATATCTCCGATTTTGAGGATTTGCGGCTCAAAGAAGCGCTGAATGAGGCCATGGCGGTAAGTTCCGATTTGGAAGTATATCAGTATGCCCTTCAAATGTTATTGAAGGATAAAAAAGCCGCCGGTTGCGTCCTCGACCCCAGACAGGCGAATAATATTTCGGTCTTTCTCAATCAAAAAATAACTGCCGTAACAATTGTGGATTTATATCGCTCGAACGGAATCTACGTCGGAAAGATCAAGCTGGTTCCGGAGAATAACCGAGTGTGGGCGGAAACGGTTGAAGTAGCTGCGAACCAATGGATTAAGCCAATGGATTGGTTTCGGCTGCCTGAATCATAAATGGTGTTTGGGATTTTTTTAAATGGCCTAAAAAACTAGTCAGTAACCCCAAAAGTACCCTCCAAGCTTCGATAGTACCGATAACTAAATGGTAGTCTGCCATTTTTCCATGGTGTTCTACCATTTTTTTGTGGTAGTCTACGATTTTATCATGATGTTCTATTATTTTTTCGTGGTAGTCTACGATTTTATCATGGTGTTCTATTATTTTTTCGTGGTAGTCTATGATTTTTTCGTGGTAGTCTACGATTTTATCATGATGTTCTATCATTTTTTCGTGATAGTCTATGATTTTTTCATGGTATTCAACCATTTTTTAAGAAAAGTCTATCGTTTTTGTCGCAATTATGATTTTTTACGGAGTAATCCATCATTTATTCAGGATATCTATGATCTTTAACCGAGCTTCAATTCATTAAATTAGTTACTATATAGATGAAATAAAATACTTAACCAAGATTTGCATTTCTAAAGCCGAATGTAAATAGAAACAATATTATATTTATTCATCTATTACAGCTATAATAAGTTGAATTAAATTCATTAAACTTTTCATCAGGTCGGGCTTTAGGGACCTGATGCCTATTTGATATTTATTTCAACTTATATATTTGGAAACTTGCTTATTACGGAATATAGGTTTGTTTTTTCAAGCGAAGGAATAATAAAAACAATAAAAGAGTGACCTAATGAAAGTAAAAGCGAGGTATGACCAATGGCCCGGAACACTCCTGAATGGTTAAGGCGCGCCCTAATCTATGAAATTTACGTCCCGGGACACAGCAAGTTAGGAACGTTTGATGGAGTGACCGGCGATTTGGAAAGGATCAAAGCCTTCGGGGCGGATATCGTCTGGTTGATGCCGATTCATCCCATTGGCGAAGCGGGACGGAAAGGGAGATTGGGCAGCCCCTATGCAATTAAAGATTACCGCAGTATCAACCCGCTTTTAGGCGATGAAGCCGGCCTGAGAAGGTTGATTGAGAAAACTCACCGCCTCGGGATGAAAATCATAATTGACGAAGCCTATAATCATACCGCTATCGATTCAACCTTGGTTAGAGAACATCCCGAGTGGTTTTTAAAGGATCAGGGCGGTAATTTTACCAGAAAGGTCGCGGACTGGTCCGATGTCTACGATTTGGACTATTCCAACACCGAGTTATGGGACTATCAGATTGCCAGTTTGGGGAAATGGCTGGAGATCGGGGTAGATGGTTTCCGGTGCGACGTTGCGGCGCTGGTGCCCATCGAATTTTGGAACAAGGCCCGCAGCGTTTTAAACCGGGACCGGGAGGTAATTTGGTTGGCGGAGAGCGTCCATAAAGGGTTTGTCAAATATCTCCGCGACGCCGGTTTTATCGCCCATTCCGATCCCGAACTGCATCAGGCTTTTGATCTTACTTACGATTATGACGGGTTTGAATATTTAGAGGGCTTCTTCCGGGGACAGGGTGAAATCAAGGATTATCTAAAATACCTTTATCTTCAGGAAACACTTTACCCCAAAGAGGCGGTCAAATTAAGGTTTTTGGAAAACCACGACCAGGAACGGATTGGCGCTTTAATACCCGATCGGAATTTCTTAATGAATTGGGTGGCCTTCTACTCTTTGCTTCCCGGGGCTACCTTGGTTTGGGCGGGGCAGGAGGTTATGCTTAAAAAGCGGATCGACTTTTTTGAAAGGGAGATCATCGATTGGGAGAAGGGCGATTACGAGTTCTACCAATTTTTTAAAAATGTGATTCAAGCGTCGCAGGAGATTAAAGCAAAATGCGACCGGTTTTGGATCGAAGAGTTAAAACCGGGGATTGTCAAAATCACCTGGCGGGGCTTGAATGAGGAATTTGGGACGGTCTTGAATCTCGACTGGAGAAACGGAATGAATGGCGCTGATTTTTCCCTTGGCGGGGAAGAACTGCCGGGTACCGGGATTAGGAGGATTGGGGGATAGACCTTTTTTGTCCAATTAATATGCAATCTTTTTTAGACAGGATTAACACAGATTAACCGGATTTTGATTTACGAAAATCATTTTAACAGATATTTTTTCTAATCCATTTAATCCTGTAAATCCTGTGATAAAAAAACTTGTCCAAGGATAGCCAAATTGTGATAAAATGGGGACAGGTGGGTGATCGTATGAGTGATGAAGCGCGAAGAACTAACGTATTACTTGAAGAGTTGATGTCTCAATTTCGTACTTTCGGCGAGGGTTTAGATGGCCTTCGAGATGAATTCAAGGGCTTCAAACAAGAGATTAATCATCGTTTTAATCAATTGGAACAAAAACTTGATTCTCACATTGACCAAAATCGTCAGGAGCATCAGCAATTAATGCAGATGGTTAAAGAACTAGATAAGGAAGTCCAAGTGGAAATTAAACGGGTAAAATAACCCCGGTTTAAACCGGCTTCATCACTCCGGAAGAGATTATCCTTTTAATATGTGACGTTCCATAACCGCTCCAATCCCTTGACCGCCAAGGATTTGGAGCGGTTTTTTATTTTTCTTTGCTGTCTATCCAATTCGTAACCGGCCCGGCCGGATCGGGGAACTCCTTCGCCGCCCGGTGGAGCTTTTTCCCCGGTCACGGCCTTAAAAGACGGGTAAGAAAGAAGCCCGTCACCTGGAGCCGATTCACCGGATCGCGAAAAACCGCCGCCGTCCGCCGGGCTGAATGATCCTTCACGGCTAACTTTTCCGGGGCGAATCTGTCTGCGTAGTCGGATAATATCGCGTCCATGTCAACGGCCAATAGAATCAGGCTAGTCGTGGCCTATGAAATAAGAGACATTATCCAACTCCGCTTGGTCCACCACCCGCCCTGATGTATTGCTCCGTCGTCTTGTCCCCGTCCGCCTAGCTGGTCTCCGCTTGAAGTCCCCTGGGGGACGGCGGGCGAATTTGCTTCCTCAAGCCGTTCGGGTAGGAGGGGTGGTATCATCATACGTTTAATTATAAAAAGCTTAATCCGGCAGCCAACCAAATTGACTGCCGGATTAATTGAAATATTAATTCCTTACCTCAAAATCGCTTTCAGATCCGCTTCCGGAGTGCTGATCGG
Organism: Bacillota bacterium; assembly: GCA_023415835.1. Lineage (GTDB taxonomy): Bacteria > Bacillota > UBA4882 > UBA8346 > UBA8346 > JAAYHS01. The sequence goes on along the minus strand of JAEZJK010000072.1, from coordinate 16,560 downwards.
TTTAAGGGCGAATTTTTCCACCAGGACTTGCAAGACATTGGATGAAAGGAACGCCGGCAGGGTCGGACCGAGGTAGATGTTTTTGATGCCCAAGGCCAACAGGGTCAACAAAATACAGACCGCCTTCTGTTCGTACCAGGAAAGGACCAAAGTTAACGGGAGTTCATTGACGCCGCAGTTAAAAGCTCCCGCCAGGGCTACCGCCACTTGAATAGCGGAATAGGCGTCATTACATTGCCCCATATCCATGATTCGCGGCAGGCCGCCGATCTCTCCCAGGTTGAGGTCGTTAAAACGGTATTTGCCGCAAGCCAGAGTAAGGACCACAGTGTCTTTAGGTGTCTGCTTAACGAATTCGGTGTAATAATTCCGGCCGGGCCTGGCGCCGTCGCAGCCCCCGACCAGGAAGAAATGTTTGATGGCCCCGGCTTTGACCGCTTCAATCACTTTATCAGCCACGCCCAATACGGTGTTCCGGGCGAAACCGGTCAGCAGTTCCGAGCCGCCGTTGATCCCGGTGAAATGCTGGTATTCATCCCAACCGCCTAGTTCGAGGGCTTTTTGGATTACCGGTGTGAAATCTTTGATCCCCTCCGGGCCTTCCGGGATATGTTGTAAACCGGGATAGCCGACTACCGCGGTGGTAAATACCCGATCGCTGTAACTCGCCTTAGGCGGCATCAGGCAGTTGGTGGTGAAAAGGACCGGGGCTGGGATCCCGTCGAACTCCTTTTGCTGGTCCTGCCAGGCGGTACCGTAGTTCCCTTTTAAATGGGGATATTTTTTTAACTCCGGGTAAGCATGGGCGGGTAACATTTCACCATGAGTATAGATATTAACCCCTTTGCCTTGGGTCTGTTCCAGCAGTTGCTTTAGGTCAAGCAGATCGTGACCGGAGACCACAATGAACGGTCCCTTGGCAACGTCGGTGGTGACCTTGGCCGGTACGGGGTGGCCATAGGTTGAGGTATTGGCTTCGTCCAACAAAGCCATGCATTTTAAGTTGATCTGGCCGAATTCCATCAACAAGTCGAGCCATTCTGCGACGGAATGGCCTTCCCCTAATGTCCGCATTCCCCGATAGAACCAGGCCGTTACTTCGGGATCTTCCTTACCCAACAGACTGGCATGCCATGCATAGGCGGCCATACCGCGCAGGCCTAGCAGCAAAGTGGAGCGGAGTGATACTAAGTCGGGATCTCCGTTCCATAGAGTATCAATTGGGAGATTGGCGGCAGCGCCGTACTTTGCTTTTTCTTGCTCGATTTGTTTCTTCAAGTCGTCGATCCGATCGCCGTCAAAGTTGACATTGGTCACTGTCGCAAATAAGCTCTGCATCATCAGATCATTAGCATGTTTGGAGGGGGTTTTGCCTTCAACAGCCCGGGCGAGACCCACTAAAGCGCAAATGAGTTCATCCTGTTTGTCGGCGACTTCGGGTTTTTTTCCGCATATTCCCGTCTTAACGCAGCCTTTGCCGCCCGCAGTCTGTTCACATTGATAACAAAACATAGCGATCACTCCTCAATAATATTGCCATCGGTACCGATGGTTACTACGTTCCAGGGAATCATTTTACCGCTGTTTAATAAAGCGTTTTTGACGGCATAAACAATCCCGCCGCAGCAGGGAACCTCCATTCGGAGTACGGTAACACTTTTGATTTCATGGCGCTTCAGGATTTCGGCCAATTTATCGGTATAGTCGATCTCATCTAGTTTCGGGCAACCGATAATGGTTATTTTGTTCCGCATGAAATCCTGATGAATCCCGGCATAAGCATAAGCGGTGCAATCGGCGGCTACCAGCAAATGGGCGTTATCGAAGTAGGGCGCATTAACCGGGACCAGCTTAATCTGGCAGGGCCATTGGCGTAGTTCCGATTCCAGACTCACCGGCTGGTCCGTAGGCCTGGGATCCTTTTTCTTCGCAATCGTTCTGGCCTGGGAGCCGGGACAACCGCACGCCAAGGGAGTTTGAAGCTGCTTGTTATTATTTTCGATCTGCTTTGCTACAGCTTCCTCGTCGAAGGCGGCCGCTTCCCGTTCTTCAACGGTGATTGCTCCGGTAGGACATTCGGGCAGGCAATTTCCCAGGCCATCACAGTAGGATTCGGAGACCAGTTTCGCTTTGCCGTCAACCAGTTGCAAGGCCCCTTCATGGCAGGCTTGGATGCAAAGGCCGCAACCATTACATTTTGCTTCATCGATGCTGACTATTTTTCGTTTCATATTCGCAACTCCTTTCTGTTAGGAATCGTTTGTTCCTTGTTCTACTATGTTCATTGTAATATAATAAGAATAAAAAATCGGTAGCCAGGGCTACATAGTGAAGGGTGATTAATATTTTTAAAATCGATGCCGAGGTTTTGGCGAAAGCAAGTTTGTTTGAAGGGATTGATACTGCAGATTTGACGAAGATGTTAGGGTGTTTAGGGCCTAAGGTCTCCGTTTATCAAAAAAATGATTTTATAACCATTGCCGGTGAAAGGTTTGAATCAGTTGGAATCATGCTTGAGGGGGAAGCGGTTGTTATCAAAGAAAACGCTGCCGGAAACCGGGTAATGATGGCTATCTTAAGACCGGGCGATATCTTCGGTGAAGCGGTGGTGTTCGCTGCCGAATCAATCTGGCCAGGTTCGGTAGTAGCCCAAGAGGCGAGCAAGGTCCTTTTTCTATCCCGTCAAAAAATATTGGGCCAGTGCCAAAAAATCTGTCCTTGGCACCGGACAATCATTCAAAACATGCTCAAGATAGTATCGGAGAAAGCAATGTTGCTCAATAAAAAGGTTGAATATTTGACCATTAAGGGCATGCGCGGGAAGATCGCCCTATTTCTACTGGAGCAATACCGGAAGGCCGGTAAGGATACCTTCGGCTTGCCGATGAACCGTAATGAAATGGCGGATTTTTTAAATGTCTCCAGGCCGTCGATGTCGCGGGAAATGTGCCGGATGAAAGAGGAAGGAGTCATCGATTTTCATTTGTCAACAATCCGGATTAAGGATTTGAAAGCCCTTAAGGAGATGGTAGTATAGGGAATGAAATTGCCGTATATTTACTAAAATATCCTTTAATTTCTAACTCAAGCGGCCGATAAAAATTATAGGCAATTGAAAGATTTTCAACAATTGGTTAAAAACCGAACATTCAATAATTACATGCGGAGAGTAGAATGGGATATTTAGATTCTTTTAAGAATGCTACTAAAAACGTACTAACCATCTTTACCGCTTGTATCGGGATTGGTTTTTTAATCTACTTTTATTCCGCTAATACCCTGTCGGATACAATGTCGGAATCATTAACGGAAATGGCAAATCTCGGCGCCAAAATCGTGGAAAACGATATCCGCAGGCATCTTCAAATCCTGGAGACCATCTCCAAGACGGGCTTCATTAATGATCCAAACTTATCATTCCAAGAAAAGGCCAAATATTTAAATACGATCTTTAACAAAGAGGATTTCATCCGAATTACCCTGGCCGACCTTCAAGGCAATGCTTGGACTTCCGATGGGAATGCCCTTAATATCGGAGACCGGGAACATTTCAAACAGGCGGTGTTGGGAAAGAAGGTTGTCTCTAACCCTATTGTCAGCCGGGTTGAAGAACAAATCGTAGTAGTGTTTGCGATTCCTATCTATAATAACGGTCAGGTTAGCGGTATCCTTAGTGCTGTTTATAATGGTGAGGAATTAAGTAAAATCACTGACGGGATTAGGTTAGAGGAGCAGGGGAACTCTTTTATCATCAATGATTTGGGCGAAGTAATCGCCCATGACGACCGGAACTTAGTCTATCAAAAGTTTAATCCGATCGAAGAAGCCAAACGGGATCCCTCTTTGAAAAATTTCGCAAGGCTCGTAACAATGATGATTCAAGAGAAGAGCGGAACCGGAAGTTATCATTACCAAGGGTTGAAAAAGTATCTGGGTTATGCGCCTATTGCGGGAACGGATTGGTCCTTGGTTGTAGCTGCGCCAAAAAGCCGAATTTTTAAAAGCGTAAATCAATTACTCATTTTTTTGATGGGTTCGTTATTAACTATTTATTTTATTATCCTTGCTTTAAATTTACACCTTGAATTTTTACGTAAAAAGCTCCAAAAAGAGAGGCGAAAATCAAGCAATGTCATTGAAATTGCTGAGATAATCATCGTTAAGTATGAACAAAGCGGAAACATCCTCAATTTTAACCGGTTTGCCGAAATTAAGACCGGTTTTAAAAAAGAAGAAGTAACTGGTAAAAAGAAGATCTCGGACATATTTATTGCGGAAGATGAGGAACAAACCGCGATCCTCTTGGAAAACCTGGCGCAATGCAGATGCCCCTCCGATATCGAAGTGGCAATCCGAACCAAAATGGGTGGTAAAATTTATTTTATCGGCCATTGCAATGCCCTTGAACACAACCCATCGGGTGACGGGATCTACGAACTGACGGGCATCGATATCACGGAAAGGGTCGAAGCTGAAAGGAAACTAAGGGAAAGCCATGAGCAATTGGCTGCATTTAATGAAGAGTTAACCGCTTCCGATGAAGAACTACACCATAATTTAGAAGAGCTCCTGGAAAGCCAGAGACAATTTAGGGAGAGCGAAGAACGTTACTCCTTGGTAGTGGAGGCCGCTGGAATCGGGATTTGGGATTGGGACGCTCAAACTAAGCGGCGCTTTGCTTCAGTTGAATGGTGTAAAATTTTAGGGATTATCCCCAATGCCACCATGGATTACTTTAAAGAATTTCGAAAACGGATTCACCCCGAAGACTGGGAATATATTAAAAAAAATTGGAAGGGATATTTAGAGAATAAGGCCGGGCATTATGAATGCGAACATCGAATTGTGTTACCAAGCGGTGAAATAAGATGGGTCCAGGCTTTAGTGAAAGCGGTCTGGAATATTGACGGTAAAGTGGCCAGGATGGCCGGTTCGCATCTGGATGTAACCCGGCTCAAAAAATACCGGGACAAGCTGGAGTACTTGGCCTATCATGATCCCCTTACCGATTTGCCTAACCGTCTGATGCTCCGATTCTACTGGGCCAAAATACTGAAAAACCGCAAAACTCTGAAAAGCGCCTTATTCTTCATTGATTCCGATAATTTCAAATTCATCAATGATACTTTAGGTCACACTCTGGGCGATAAAATAATTATGGCAGTTGGTTCCCGAATAAGAGAGGCAATCGGCCGAAATCATACCGTTTTCCGGATTGGCGGAGATGAATTCGTGGTTTCAGTGCCGGATTTCACAGAGATTAAGGAAGTAGAAGAGATCGCCCAAATAATATTACATTCTTTTACTGAACCATTCGAGATCGAAAATAGCCGCATCCCAATCACTGTTAGTTTAGGAATAGCCATCTATCCGGATCATGGCATTGAAACCGATGAGTTGCTCAAAAATGCGGATATTGCCATGTATAAGGCAAAGGAACTCGGGAAAAACCGTTATGTCATCTATGACAAGAGCATTCACGCCCCAATTAAAGAGCGGATGAGGCTGGAAAAATATTTGAGCGGCGCCCTTGCCAGAAAAGAATTTTCCCTTTATTACCAACCGCAAGTAGATTTGGCAACCGGAGCGATAACCGGTTTTGAGGCATTGCTAAGATGGAATAGCCCGGAGTTGGGAATGGTCTCCCCTTTAAAATTTATCAAGATCACTGAAGATAACGGAATGATTATTCCGTTAGGGGATTGGGTACTGGAAAGCGCTTGCAGGTTCATCAAGGATCTCCAAGTCCGGATCGGCAGAAAATTGACCGTATCGGTCAATGCGTCAATCATCCAATTAATGCAGGATAATTTTGTCGATAAGGTCCTTGCAGTTTTGATGGCATGTCAACTTGATCCCGAATCTCTTGAGTTGGAGATTACGGAATCGATTTTGATCGAATCTTTTGATACCATTTATCAAAAATTGGAATTACTTAGAAAACACCAGGTTGGAATCGCTTTGGACGATTTTGGCAAAGGGTATTCCTCATTGAATTACTTATGTCATCTCCCCATATCAACGCTGAAGATTGATAAAAGTTTTATCGATAATGTGGTCAATATTGATAAAGATCGGATAATCACCGGTGATATTGTGGCAATTGGCCATAAAGTAGGTTTGTCCGTAATCGCAGAAGGCGTTGAAACGCAGGAACAATTAAAATACTTAGCGGATCATGAATGCGACAAGGTACAAGGGTATATTTACAGTAAACCCTTGCCTGAAAAGGAAGTGATTTTACTTTTAAGGAGTAAGGCTCAAGGGCCAGAGATATAAAAGTTCCTTTAAATTATCCGGATTTATTTGTATTATCCCTTTAATTACATTATAATAATGGAGATTTCATTTTTAACCCTGCTATAATTATTAAAACCTTTCGAAGGGATGACTTTATTTGAAACTGGGAATCGTCGGATTGCCGAATGTCGGCAAAAGCACTTTATTTAACGCCATTACCAAAGCTGGGGCGGAAAGCGCTAACTATCCGTTTTGCACCATTGACCCGAATGTGGGAATTGTAGCCGTACCTGACGAACGTCTCGCTAAATTGGCGGAGATGTACGAACCGGATAAAGTGACGCCGACCGCTATCGAGTTTGTCGATATCGCGGGGCTGGTCAAGGGCGCCAGCAGAGGTGAAGGTTTGGGGAATAAATTTTTGGCCCATATTCGGGAAGTTGACGCCATTGTCCATGTGGTGCGTTGTTTTGATGACCCGAATATCGTCCATGTAGACGGCTCAGTCGGGCCGAAACGTGATTTGGAGACAATTAATATTGAATTGATCTTCGCAGACCTGGAAACTATCGAGAAACGGATTGAAAAAACAAACATTTCCTTAAAAACACATGACCCCAAGATTAAAGCCCAGTACCAGATGGAAATGGATGTTTATCTCAAGGTCAAGGCGGGACTGGAAGCGGAGCAACCGGTCCGGGCGATGGAATTCAGTGATGAAGAAAAGGCCATTGTCAGGGGGGCTTTTCTGTTAACTGACAAACCGGTGATCTATGCCGCCAATGTCGGTGAAGCGGATCTGACGGGTGGGCTGGAACAAAATCCGTTGTTAGCGGAGTTGAAGTCCTGTGTCCTCTCTGAAGGGGCGGAGATGATTGTGATCTCGGCTCGGATTGAGGAGGAGATCGCGCAACTGGATGAAGCCGATCGCAAGGAATACCTAAAAGAATTGGGGATCGAGGAATCCGGTCTCGACCAGTTGATTAAGAAAAGTTACAAATTGTTAGGCTTGATTAGCTTCCTGACCGCCGGGAAACAGGAGGTCCGGGCCTGGACGATTGCTAAAGGGACCAAAGCGCCGCAAGCGGCCGGGAAGATCCATTCCGACTTTGAGAAGGGCTTTATCAGGGCGGAGATTGTGAGCTATCATGATTTGATGGCGTGCGGCGCTTATGCGGCGGCGCGGGAGAAGGGCTTGGTCAGGCTGGAGGGTAAGGAATATGTGATGCAGGATGGGGATGTGACGTTGTTTAGGTTTAATGTATGATACACCCGATATCATTTTATTATAAACATGGGTTAGAAATAGATGTGGTTACGACGTATAGATTAGAGGTATAAATATGGCGGGGAAGACTTTGAAAGATCCGATCAGCGGGTTGACTCATTTGATTGGGGTCATTTTATCATTTATCGGCCTGGCATTAATGGTGTATCAGGCGGCGGTTGCCGGAAAACCGTGGCATGTTGTTTCTTATGCCATCTTTGGCGCCAGCATGATTTTATTATATACGGCCAGTACTTTATATCACTGGCTGCCCCTTTCTCCAAAGGGGACTAAGATATTACGGAAGTTGGACCATATTATGATTTTCATCCTGATCGCCGGCACCTATACTCCGGTATGTCTCGTTCCTTTACGAGGCCCCTGGGGTTGGAGTTTATTCGGTTCCATTTGGGGGTTGGCATTAGCGGGACTTTTTTTAAAACTTTTTTGGCTGGAAGCTCCCCGTTGGTTTAGTACCGTAATTTATACCGTCATGGGCTGGCTGGTGATCATCGCCGTTTGGCCGTTGACCCGAGTTTTATCGATGGCCGGTTTCGGCTGGTTGTTGGCTGGCGGGTTATTTTATACGGTGGGGGCAATAATATACGGCATCAAGAGACCCAACCCTTGGCCGGGGCTCTTCGGGTTTCACGAGATTTTCCATGTATTTGTTTTGTTCGGGAGTTTTTGTCATTTTTGGTTAATGTATCATTTTATTTTATTTTTATAACAACATAAAGGAAGCGGAACGGATGAAAATTGGAATCGTAACCGATAGCACTGCGGATTTACCGCAAGAACTGGTTTCCAGATATGAGATTGAAGTAGTCCCCCTTCACGTATCGGTTGACAACCAGAACTATGATGATGGAGTGGACATAACCCCGACCGAGTTTTATCAAAAAATCAAGTCCGGCAGTACTTTACCAATTACTTCACAGCCCTCTCCCGGGGCCTTCGTCGAGTGTTACCGGGCTTTATTAGGGAAGGTAGACGCAATTATATCAATTCACCTTACCGAGGCTCTTTCCGGAACGGTCCGGATCGCCAGGATGGCTAGGGAGATGTTGCCCGAAGCCAATATTGAGGTGGTTGATTCCCAGTCGACTTCGATGGGCCTGGGGTGCCTGACGGTAGAGGCGGCCCGGGCGGCGCGCCTGGGTATAAAAATGAATGAAGTTTTAAGTTTAGTGGAAAAGCTCCGCGCCAAAATGCGTTTTTTGGTGACCCTGGACACTCTGGAGTTCATTCGGAAGGGGGGCCGGGTCAGTTCTTTACAAGCTTTTTTGGGCTCAATTCTTCAGATTAAACCGTTGTTAAAATTGACTCAGGGCAAAGTAGAGCTGGTTGGGAGAGTAAGGACTAGGCGTGAGGCCATCAACCGATTGTTGAATGAGTTTAAGTCCCAGGTAGCGGTTGAAACCGAAGGGATTATTGCGGTGATGCATACCGCCGCCGAAGAAGAGGCAGAGAAGATCAGGGGGATCCTTCGGGAGACTTTTAAGAACGCCGAGATAATCATCGGCCAGGCCGGTCCGGTGCTGGGAACGCATGTCGGTCCGGGAGCAATTGCTTTAATCGGCCTACCGAGGGGATAAGACTGTTTCCGATCCTTGGCTTAGTTTTTGGATCAGCTCCCATTGCTCGGCGGTAACCGGCAACACCGAGAGCCGGGGTTGTCGAACCAAAGCCCAGCCCTGAAATATTGGCTCGGCTTTGATTTCTTTCAGGGTCACCTGTCGGTTAAGTAGGTATTCCGGTTGCAGATCCACTACTATCAAGCGAGGATCGTTCGATTCCGGATCCGGATAAGGGGCGGAAACAACCTTAGCGACACCGACGATTGCCCGTTGCTTACCAGTATGATAAATAAAAACACGATCACCCGGTTGCATCCTTTTTAGGTGTTTGAGCGCAACCGGGTTTTTTACGCCGTTCCAGCGATCCCTTCCCAAACGGACCAGATCGGCGTAGCTATAGGTTTCGGGTTCGGTTTTGGCGAGCCAGTATGACAAGGTAGAACCTCTTAATAAATAATATAATAGGGTTTACTTTATTCAGGACCGTTATGCAAAAGGATTGAACTATAAAAATATATCTTGGTCAGGAATATTTGTCAAGCAATCCTTGTTAGGTTTTGGAGAATGAAGTTGGTTGCGCTAGGAGGACTATCCTCAAAAACAAGGTTAAGATTGACAGTTCCAATAAGTAGGGATTTTAGGAAGAAGCAAATGTTGAAGTTAGAATAGCTAACGCCGAGGAGCCGGAATGAGGGGATTAACGCTGCAGATCAAGACCGTGTCTCAGCGGTTTTTTTATTTATCTAAATCTAACCGGGTGTTCCTCCTAGAGAATCGGGTGAAAAAAACCTTAATTATTGGAGAAAAATTGTTGAAAGTTTACTTATATGAGCGAGTTTCATAATTACAAAAATTTATCTTCGCATGCAATATATAGTGTAGGTTTTATTTTAGTCTATCAATATATTGTATGCGAAGCTGGAAAAAAGGAATTATGAAACCGCCTAATATGATATAATGTCATTAATTGGTTAGAAATCGTCAAGTTATGGTTAGTCTCAATAAAGATCGGATTCATAATCCGATAATATCAACCGTTAAACATAAGGGGGAACTGCAAATGCCGTTTGTAAATTTAATACTGGTAAAAGGCCAAACAACTCCGGAACAGAAGCAGATGATAATCGATGGCCTAACGGAATTAATCGTCATAGTAATGGGAAGGGAACGGAAATTCACAGTGATCGCCATTGATGAATTGGAAAAGGGACAATGGGTAATCGGAGGCCGGACTCTCGAACAGGTAAACGATGAAGACCGGAAGGTATCCTTCGTCAATATCAAAATATCCAAAGGAACCAGTAACCCGGAGGAAATGGCAAAGATGATGCAGGAAACCAAAAAAATGATGGCCCGGATCTTGGGCAACTGTGAGACGGCCAACTATTTTATTATCGACGAATTGAACCCCGACGCCTGGGGATTTGACGGGATATCGATGACCGTCAGGAACGCCCAGAAATGATTCGGGAGGCGGAACCAAGAGACCGGGACGCAATCCAACATCTTTATCAAGCCTTATGCCCGGACGCTCCGGTGCGAGTACTTCCGGAACGAATCACGGAACTGAGGAAAGATCCTAATAATTTTCTATTTGTATCTGAGGATGACGGGGTTATTATCGGGACTGTTTTTCTCACCATCTGTATGAGCCCAATGTTCGGAACCCAAGATTTCGGCTTGATTGAATATTTTATTGTCGATCAAAATTACCGTCGGCATGGGATTGGGAGTAAGCTAACCGAGCATGTTATTCAAGTATGCCGTGCCCGGAAATGCACCCGGATTATTTTATTGAGTAATGACCACCGAAAGGAAGCTCATGCCTTTTATGAGAGTATGGGGTTTGACGGTACGGGAAAAGTAGGATTTGTAAAATATCTGAACCGGAAATAGCAAAACAGACCCTCTGTCCCTTAAAGGATGACCACCATCCTCCGTAGTAAAACCAAGAAATTAGGGCTCAATTTTTTAGGCTACCAAGAATGGTGGTTGCCCATTTACGAGGGGCAAGGGGTCTCCTATAGACCAAATTTAACTATCATCCTTGAAAAAACCAAGAAAAGTGGAGCTTATCATGGAAAAGTCTTTGTAATGACAAGATTGAATTGCAAAAGCGAGGGCTAGTTACCAACGGTTTTTCTTTGCCATACAATCCTAAATTAATAGACAGAGCCAATAAATTAAGAAAAAATATGACTCAGGCAGAAAGGAAATTATGGACGGAATTATTTATAAACTATCAATTTAAAGTAATGCGACAAAAGGTTATAGATAATTATATTGTAGATTTTTATATCGCTAAATTGAATCTTGTTATCGAAATTGACGGTTCAGTTCATGATACTCCTGAAGTAAAGCTTATGATTTAGAGAGAACCGAAATATTAGAAAATTATAACTTGAAAGTCACCCGATTGAGAAATAACCAAATTGAAAATGATTTTGACAAGGTTCAGGTTATCATCAAAAGTTACTTAAGACAATAATCTTTTTTGGTTTTTAAATGCAATGAATGATGGTTATCGATTTAAGCAAGGGGTCGCGTTTAGACGAACTTCCACTTCTATCATTTGCAGTAAAAACCGATGGAAACATGGGTTTATCATGAACTTGGACGGAGGTGTTAAATGATTATCCGTAAATACGAAACAAGAGACCAAGCCGAAGTCGTCCGAATCTGGACCGATGTTTTCGGGTATGACTCACCCCATAACGATCCCCGGTTAGCCTTGAAGCGAAAAGTCGCCTTCAATGACGGGCTATTGTTCGTCGCTGAAGAGGATAATTTAATCATCGGCACTGTGATGGGTGGTTATGACGGCCATCGGGGTTGGATTTACTCTTTGGCGGTCAAACCCGAATTCAGAAAGTCGGGAACCGGTACTAAGCTGATTCAAGCAATTTTGGAAGAATTGAAAAAGAGAGGCTGCTTGAAAGTGAACCTTCAGGTATTAGGGAGCAACCATGAAGTAGTTCGGTTTTACCGGAAAAACGGTTTTACAACCGAAGACCGGATCAGTATGGGGATAAAATTGTATTAAGTGGTAAGAATGTTTTAATCGTGACCCATTCGATTACCCTAAAAACACTACCGGCTTCTTTTGATAATAAGGATTTGAAAGACCTTTGGAGCGATCCTTGCATGAAGGCTACCTGGTTGAATCTGGTTGAGATTAAAAAAACAGCCACTAAATCGTTTTTCAAGGAGATATATCCCATTACCGGATTGATTGAATAACAATTAATAATCCTAACTTCAGGGGATGAACTTGAACCGGGCGTTTGACACCGGGAGAGAGGAACCCCCATATAGAGGTTGGGATTATTTGTTAATATGATAAAATATGAGAGAAATTTGTTGAAATCGGTAAAAAATGTACGAATATTTCTAGTATATTAGAGTTTAAGAAGTGCAAACAAAGGGGGAAAGTAAATGAAACGGTTGGTAACAATTATTTTGATAAGTGTATTCATTATGATTTCTTTTATGAAATACAACCCAGAGGTGGGCGCTTCGGATGATACCGGATTAAAGTGGCAGTCCATTGCTTTCGGACAATCTACCGACTTAAATTTCAGTTCGACGATTACTTCTGCCAAAGTAGGCGTCAATGGCGCTATTCCGGAAGTCCCCGGGACTATCGAAGGGAAAATCATCGTTGAAAGCCGCGGCGGAAAAATCGCCGCTGCACATGACGGTATTTCCTTCTATTACACGGTAATCGATCCGCGTAAGTACAACTTTGTTCTGGAAGCGGATATTCTGGTCGAGCAGTTCGGCCCGGAGACAGAGGTAATGCCGAACAGTCAGACTGCCTGCGGGTTAATGGTGCGGGATGTGAACGGGGCTCCGCGCAAGGACCCGATGGTATTCGGATTTGAGGAACTTCCGGCCGCTTCAAATATGGCGGCGGTAGCGGTTTTCAGCGATATCAAAACCGAGGTCGACGTCTGCGCTGTCAACCGGAACGGGATCTTTTATCCTTGGGGCAACCCCGGGAGTAACTTATCACGAAGGATGTTTAAAAACGGTGTTTTAGTCGGTAAAACATTCAAACTCAAACTTACCAGAACGGATAGGGGCTTTATCGCGACCTATACCGATTTTGACGGTAGCAAAATGGAATCCGTAGTAATGGACGGTATCGCCGATATTGTGCAGGTTTGTGAAAAAGACAAGATGTATGTCGGCTTTTTTGCGGCCCGCAACGCTAAAATGGTGGTTAGCAATGCGAAACTGACCCTTAATCCGGCGAATACCAAGCTAAGCGAGGCGTATCGCGTAAACCCGTTTCCCCAGTACTTTGATATTGAATCTTCCGATGGGAGCAGTTCGGATAAATATACGTTGATGGCGCGTTCCGCTTATAACGGTTTCGTCTCGGTCAGAAAAGACGGCGTTGTTTTAGTGTCGAAGGATAGCATCAAAGCCGGAGAATTCTATCAATTAAACACAAATTTACAAAATACTGATACTAAGTTTGAATTAACCTTTACTCCGACGGATGGACCCGTTTCGGATCCAATAGTCAGGACCACTACGGTTGAAAAACGCAGTTTTGAAAGTCAGATAAATCTGATAGCCGCTCCTAATGGCAAACCGACTGCTGCCGGAAGCGCGGATGATCCGCTTGACTTGGCGACTGCCATCAAGTATGTTCCAACCGGGGGAACGATCATGCTCCGGGGCGGCAATTACGGCGCATTGGCCATTTCCAGAATTTACTCGAGTGTCCCGGGAAAGCTCAAAAAGTTAGCGCCTTATCAAAACGAAAAAGTGATCTTTAATGGACTTTTTAGCCAAGCAAGTTATTGGCATTTCTACGGTATCGAATCCACCCGCTCCAAGAGCTTTGGTTTTCGAATCCAGGGAAACGGCAACCTAACCGAATTATGTATAGCCCATGATAATTTCAACACCGGATTCCAATTAGATTCTTTCAATTATCATCCGGCTTTAAAGACCAGTAATAACCTCTACCTAAATTGCGACGCATACGACAATACCGATCCTACCATGGAAAACGCGGACGGGTTTGCCGCCAAATCAAGCATTGGCAAAGGTAATGTTTACCGGGGCTGTATTGCCCATCATAACGCCGATGACGGTTGGGATCTTTTCAACAATGTCCAAAACGGGCCGAATGAACCGGTATTGATTGAAAATTGTATCGCTTATCAAAACGGGTTTTTGACCAACGGTAAGACTGCGGGGGGCGTCATTGGCAACGGATTTAAATTAGGCGGGGAGGCGCAACCGGTGGCGCACGTCATTACCAATAGTATCGCTTTTGGTAATAGAATGGATGGCTTTACCTGTAACTTTAACCCTGGCGCGCTTCAGGTCGAGAACTGCACCGCTTTTGATAATGCGCGTTTCAATTATATATTTAGATCGAACCATTACATCGCTCCAACCGGCGTCTTTCGAAACAACATATCTTTCCGGACCGACAACGGAATTACTATAAAAGACTTTTTATCCGGGGCTGTTTTCGAGCAAAATCTTTTTTATATAGGGAAAAACGATACGGTTAAGGAATCCGACTTTATATCGGTTAAGATTCCAGTTTCTTATCATAGGGATAAGCAAGGCAATATCATCTGGGGAGATTTCTTGAAACTAGCCAAACCAAGCGCCCTAAATAAGGCTGGTAAAGATGGAACCTATCTGGGCGCGCTTCCTAGTGGTAAGTAAACGTTCCTTGAGTTCTCAATTAATATTTAATCAAAGCCCGGCGGCTAAATGCTGCCGGGCTTTATTTCTCAAGTTATATTCCGAGTAATATTCATATAATTACTGAATTGTCAGAACCAAAGATCTTTCCAACCCATTTACACCGGTTGGGGATTGCGATTTTGCCATTTCATGCTTTAAACAGTAAGATATCACAACACCATCATCCCTTGTTCACAAAATGGACACATCCCAACTGTAAAATAAAGCTACTAGAGTTAATCTTTTTAAAATAGTTCAGGAGGAATATTTACTCCATGATCACCATTCAACCGAATAAATCAAAACCATATTTTTGGCTACTGTTTGCAATAGTATTAAGTTTAGCATTACCCAAGACTCTCAAAGCTCAGGAAGAGAAGGCGATCACTCTAGACCAAGCGGTCCGGATGGCGCTGGAACATGACTACCAAGCGAAAATCGCTAAAAATGATCTCGAAAAAGCAAAACTGGCGGTCAAAGGAAAAGTAATTGACGCCTTGCCCAAAATAGAGATTGGTGCGGAGCAAGGCGAAAACTTGACCACCGGCAGTGACCTACAAAATGCGGCGGTAACCGTCACGGAAACAATCCCCACCAATTTTCAACTTTACGGCAAAAAAACAGCTTCCGAACGAGAGATTTCAAAGTGGGGGCAACAATCTTCAGAAGCCGAATACCGGATCAGCCGGGCCGAACTAACCTATAATACTACCTCCCTATATCATAGTGCGGTGAAAGCAAAGAGATTGTTAGATTATCAGGAAGCAGCGGTTAAAAACGCCCAAGCGGAGGCGGAATATGCCAATACCCAGTTGGGTTTGGGGAAGATCACCAAAGTGGCCCAACTCACCGCGGAGAACGATTTGGCTAAAGCCCGGTATGAACTGGAGAGTAGCCGTCAGGAGTATTTGGTGAATTTAAAACAATTGGCCCAACAAATCGGGGTGAAGGATTATCGCTCATTGCGTTTGGATCAAACCATTACTTCCCGGACTGTAATAGATGTTTCCGATCATGAACATTTAAAAGCAACCGCTTTGAAGCAGCGGTTGGAACTTGAAAAAACACGGTTGACGGTGAAGGAGGCTGAACAGGAACTGGCCAAAGCTATTAATGAAGGCTTGCCTAATTTAAGTTTAGCTTATCAAAACCGGAGCCGGGAAGAGAGCTACAATATGGAATATGATTTTTTAAGCGGCGATCTGAGCTGGACCGCAGCTTGGCAAAAGGACTATTTAGATGATATTACCTATGGTAATAGTGACGATGTGTTTGGATCCGCAAAAAGGCAGTATAAGTTGAAACTTGCCTGGGAGCTTGGTTTTGGCGGCAATAAAAACCAGGTTCAACAAGCTGCCTACACTTTGGAAAATGCTAAATTAGCAGAACTGCAATCGACCGATGATATCATCGCTGAAGTCGACGAAGCGGTCTCCACTTATGAACTTGCAGTCCTGAAAATTTCCCAGGCCGAGCAAGGGATGGTCCTTTACCAAAAAGATTTGGAGCTGGCGAAACTGAAATATCAATTAGGGACAGCTAATTCTTTTCAGGTGACTGATGCGGAACTGAAATTGCTAAATGCTCAGGTGGAATCGGATAACGCCAACTCAGACCTGGAGATTGCCGCTGAAAAATTAAGATTGAAATTAGGCGAATTATATGATTATCCGAGTAAGTAAAAGATTAAAAAATGTCGATTTAAACCGGGAGGGTTAAAAATGTCAAAGAAGCTGATTGTTTTAGGATTGA